>CAUWFY010000006.1:0-20803 GCA_963558115.1 uncultured Clostridia bacterium | reverse complement strand
CCCCGACCTCTCGGTTCGTAGCCGAGTGCTCTATCCAGCTAAGCTACTGCTGCATGTTGATATAAAATCTACTATTACATTATAAGGTATAAATAAAAAAATTTCAATAAAATTTAAAAAAATTTTCAAAAAATCTTGCAAATATCAAAAAAATATGTTATATTATATAAGCATTAGGAAAAATCGAGGTGTAGCGCAGTTGGTAGCGCGCGTGGTTTGGGACCATGAGGTCGCAGGTTCGATCCCTGTCACCTCGACCATACGATAGCAATTTTGAGGGAACTCAAGAAAATTGCAAAAGTCTGAAAGAGTATTAATCAATGGATTTTGGTTAATACTCTTTTTCTATGCAGTTCTCAAAAATTCTATAAAAAGTTTTAAAATAGTTCTAAAATTTATGTTTTAAAAAATTTTTAGGTTAATGAAAAATGTTTTAAAAAGTTCTAAAAAACTATATAGGACTTTAAAATGCTCTTTCATCTTGGAAAGGAACAAAGATGAAAGAAATAGATTATTATAAAAATAATGAAATATTAGAAAATAGTTATTATCAAATACCACAAGAATTATTTGTTAATAGCTTATATAAAGAAAAATTAAATTCAGATAGTAAAATATTATATGCTTTCTTGGTTGATAGATTATCACTATCACAAAAAAATCATTGGTTTGATGAATATGGCAGAGTATATTTAATATTCACAAGAGAAGAAGTACAAAATAAACTTTGCTTATCTGAAAAGACAGCTACAAAAGCATTTAAACAATTATTAGAAGTAAATTTAATAGCAGAAAAAAGACAAGGTTTAGGAAAACCTAATTTAATTTATGTTGGTAAAATACAACACGAAGAAATAATTAGTGATATTGAACAGGACAATATACAAATCTTGAACAGTAAAAATTACGGTTCTGGAAAAGTAAAAAATACAACTCTTGATACGGAAATTTTACCTACAATCAATCCTCATAATATCAAAACTAATATAATCAATACTGATTCTATCAATCTTCAAAGTAATGAAGAATATATTTCATTAAATGAAGTAAAAGAAAAATGCAAATTAAAGGAATTTACAAAAGAGGAACAAACTATATTAGAAGATGTAATTGAAAGATTGTATTATGCTAATGATTTAAAGGTGGGTAGTGTAGTAATTACTAATTCAAAAATATTATCAAAAATTTCTTTGATAGATAAAGATAACTTAATTCAATTATTAGATATTGCTAAAAATAGTAGTAACATTAAGAATATAACTAATTACTTAATGATTTGTTTATATAATAATTTAGGACATAGCAATATGAGAAACAATAACAAAACTGCTATTTTTACTCGTGAATATGAAAGAAAATATCCAGATGGATTTTTCGATAGCTTATACGCTAACTTCTCATATGAAAATGCAGTAGCATCTTCGTAGAAATTTGCTCTGATATGAAGTTGCGAGGGTGTGCTTTATAGTGCAACTTCACTTAACTCAAAATAACTTGTTTATTTTGAGTTAAGCCTAAAAAATACTTTAGTTATTTTTTAGGAAAGGGTGCAGGATCTCCTGCCTCACAGATAAGTTTTGAAAAAAACTTGTCTAGTGTGTTAGACAAGAATTTCTTATCTCGTGAGTTTAAGAAGGAGCAAAGAAGAATATATGAGCTATGCCATAATTAGAAATGAAAAATTGACAAGGGCACAAGCTATGGGAGCATATAAGCATAATGAAAGAAAAACAAAAAATCATTCAAATAAAAATATAGATAGCAGTAAAACTGAATTAAGTTATATAAAGGAATTTGACAGAATAAAAGAAAAATACGATTTAAAAGGTCAAATAAGAAGTAATAGCAATATAATGTGTGAAATGGTGTTTACTTCTGACCAAAAATTCTTTGATGAAATAGGATATGAAGAAAGTAAAAGATATTTTACCGAAAGTTATAACTTTATATGCAATTACAAAAATTTAGGTGAGCAAAATATCATATCAGCAGTAGTACATATGGATGAAGATACACCTCATATGCACTTGTTATTTATTCCAGTAGTTCATACAACAGATAAAGAAGGAAATAAGATTAATAAAGTATGTTGCAGAGATTTTTGGAGAGGAAAAAATAGCTATAGAGATTTACAAAATGCTTATTTCAAGCATATTTCTGAAAAAGGTTTTAAATTAGAAAGAGGAGAATTAGTTGAAGTAACTAACAGAGAACATTATTCAATACAAGAGTATAAGAAAATTACAAATTATGAAAATACAAAAGAATTATTAAAAAATATCAAATTAGAATTACCTGAAACACCAGATATAAAAGATTTCAAAAAGCTTATGCTAAATAGAGATGAAAAAATAGAAAATGAAATTATAAAACCTAAAGATGATTTAATAAATAAACTTTATAATGAAAATATATCACTTCATAAGGAGTTATCAAAACAAGCTAATACAGTAAACATAGCAACAGAATATGAAAAGAAACATACTCAAATTCTTGAAGATAATGTAAATCTAAAATTCAAATGTAAAAAGTTAGAAAAAACATTAGAAAATAAGGAAAAGGAATTAAAACAACAATTTGAAGATGAAACTTACAAAATAGATTATCAATACCAAAAGATTATAAACAAATTAGAAAAAGAAAATAATTATTTAAAGAAAGTTATTGATAGATTTAAATTTACGGTTCAAAAGTTTATTACTTGGATTTGTCATGAGTTTTCTGCCCCATTTGAGGAAGTTTTAATAAGAGATTTTGAAAGAGAAACATATATGGACTTTGATGTTGAAAAACAGCTTAATAAAATTACTTATCAAAAGGAAGAGCAAGAGAATGATTATGAAATGGGAATGTAAAATAAAAATGATGCCCCTCTTTAATTTTTGGTAAATTTATGATAATATATACATAAATTATAGAGGAGTTATAATTATGATTTTAGATTTAAACAAAAAAGAACATTTACCAATGATTAATACATATAAGAAATGCAAAGGTATTGCTTTAGTAGAAAATATTTGCCTAAATTAAGCCCATTAAATAAGATGTATGTAATTAACTCTATGGAAGATTGGGAAAAAGTTGAGAACGAATTTTCTATTCAAATGATGACAGCAAGATGTGATTGTCCAAAAGGAATTAATGGAAAATTACCAAATGGTCAAACTTTTAATAGGGATAGAGTTAGAGGATATATAAAAGAAGTTAAATCTGCTGTGCCTGATGCAGTAATAATATTAGAAGATATGAAAAGTGGTTCTAATGAAAGAATACATACACAAGGAGGAGTAAACTTAGACATACAAATTGGTGATCATGTATATATGGATTATGTGGGACCAGGATTTGATTGTAGAGAACTATGTATTGGGAAAGCAGTTCATGAAGCATGGAATATTCCATGGGAAGAAGTTCCTTTCATGAAAGATTCTGCAATACAGAAATATAAAACTATGGAAGTAAGTCAAAGGGAATATATAGAAACAGCCAAAGAAAGAGCATTGTTTTTAATTAAAGCATTTCCAGATAGAAAAGATGAGATACTTGAAACAATTCCCAAAAGATACAATGGAATTAGTAGACAAATATTTAGAGATGTTAGGGAACAAGTTATATTTCCTTTATGGTTACAACATGAACAATTATCAAAAGATGGATTACGCAGTTTTGGTGTAGAAGTAAATATTGTAGAAGATGGAACTTTAGTTCCTATGGAAATACAAGTCCCAGATAGATTTAAAGAAAAAGAAGATCAAGGAAGGTAGGAATATAAATGGATAAAATAATTGTAGAAGTAGGTTCAACTTGTACTAAAGTAGATAAGTTTAATGGAAAGACTATAGAAAAATTAGAAGGAAAAGCAATTCAATTTAAAAAGCATTATAATGAAGATAAAAAATTGAGAGAAAGTGATATTAATGAACTAATAAATAGTATAAAAGAATTAAAGTCCATATCTGAAGACATATATGTATGTGGTACAAGCATTTTTAGAAGTCTAAATGATTTAGAAAAAATATCATTTTTAGAAAGATTCAAAAATGAAACGGGATATAATTTCAATATTATATCTCAAGAAAAAGAAAATGAATTAACAGTTTTTGGTACAACTAGATTTGTAAATAATAAAGTATGTGTTTTTATTGGTGGAGGAGGCTCTACAGAAATAGCAATATATGATAAAGGAATAAAAGAGAGTGTAAATACCCAAATTGGTGTTATAGATGTAATGCAAAAATTTCCGGATTTGGCTGAAGACATTGCAACAACTAATCTTGAAACGGTAAAAACATTTATAAAAGAAAGATTAAATTTACCAAAAGAAAAAGCAGATATATTAATATTAGCAGGTGGAGGACACGAAAAATTTGCAAGATATTCTGGAATAAAATATGAAGAAAATACTTTATATAATGATGAAGCTTCACCAATTATGATGGATATAGAAACAAGAAAAAGTGAAACAGAAAGATATTATAAAGAAATTTCTTTAGATGAGATAAGGAGTAGAGTAAATGACCCAAATTGGTGGTATGCGACAAGAGCAATGAGTGCTTTTGCATTAGTAGTTGCAGAAGCAATAGGTGCAAAATATATAGTACCAACTGATATAGCGATGGTATATGGAATTTTAGATAAAGGAGAAATATAGTATGGAAGAATATTTTGATGTATTAAATGAAAAAGGTGAATATATAGGAAAAACTGAAACTAGAGAAAAATGTCATAAAGAAGGATTATGGCATAAGGCAGTTGTGGTTTTTATAATAAATTCAAAGAGTCAAGTATTATTACAAAAAAGAAGTGCAAATAAGAAGATGTGGTCTAATATGTGGGATATAACAGCAGGAGGACATGTGTTAACAGGAGAATTTGGCTTTCAAGCCGCCATACGAGAATGCAAAGAAGAATTAGGGATTGAATTAAACAAAAATGATATAACTTTCATAGGTTCAACAACTTCAACTAATATAAAAGGAGATATTATAAATAATCATTTTAATGAATACTACATAGCAAATAAAGAAATAGATGAAACTAAATTAAAATTACAAGAGGAAGAAGTGTCAGAAGTAAGATGGATAGATAAAAATCAAATTATAGAAAAGATTAAAGATAATTATAATGGAATAACTAATAAAGAAGGTTGTTGGGAATATTTGATAAAATATTATAAGTGGTTAGAAAGACAATAAAAAATTCAGAATTTCCGAAAAATTTTAGAAAAATACTGTACTTTTTTCAAGATTTAGTGTATAATTTTATTATAGAAATGAATAATATATATTATAAATAATATTATTTACTTTGGTCTCACAAGGACCAAACCCGTGTAGACGCTGAGCGTCGCAAAAAGCCATTCAAACGAATGGCTTTTTATTATAATCTTTTACTTTTTAATTGTCTTATAATTCCTAAAATATCTTTTACACTAAAGAAATATTTTTCTGCTTTTGTTAATGACATATTATGATTATGTTTATATACGATTTTATCTACAAATGTTAGCATATCAGATACTTGGAATAATCTTTTCTCTTTGTGATCAAATTCAATTCTATGTTCTACATTATTTTTTGTAATTAGCAATGTATCTATAATAGCTCCTAATGATTCTTGTCCATTATCATAGTAGACAACTACTTTCTCAAACTCGTTCATATAGTCATTTATAGAGTTGAAAAATTTACTTATTTCGAGTGCTAATTCTCTATTTAATTGAGCTTTATTATTTTTAAATCTCTTATCAATTATAACTGTATGTATTTTTACTTTTACTCTTTTTGAAAAGTAGAATATAGACCAAAAAATATCTTTTCTTTGTTCTAAATTAAAATGTGAATAATCCCCTCTTTTAGCTACTAAATCTGCTAAATGTATCATTCCATCATATTTTGCCTTTTTTAGTCTATTATTTAGATATTCTAAGTCATTAGAAATAGAATCATCACTTTCGTGTATTGTAAATGAAACTCCATATAATTCTGAACTTCCATCTACAAATCCAAAATCTCCACTTTCATCTATAAATATATTTAGTCTTCGTTTTATTTTACTCACCTACTTTTTGTTTTTTTGTACTAAAATATAATGTGTACTTCCGTCTTTCTCTTTTTTTACTTTTAATCTTTGTTTATAAACTTCTAAATCTTCTTTTATGTATAATAAATTATATAGTGTATTTAAAAGCATTATGGACACGATTTTTTTATTTGAGTATTTCTTTCCGTGTTGAGTAGTATGCCTTCTAATAGCTTTATTATTACTAATTTTAATATTATTAAAGTCAACATTATCAAATAATAAATTAATATTGTTATTTAACATCTCTAAATAAAATAAATCTAGCCAATCACACTGAGAAACATCTTTCTTTTGATATTCTTCTATTATTGGGTATAAAATATCTTTTCTTTTTGTTTCTTTTTTATTATAGTTATAATAAGATAATTCATCATCAATAATTGAAATTATAGCATTATTAATTAAAGAATATTGTTTATTATAAAATGCTTGTTCAATTTGTTTAAATATTGTAATATGCTTTCGAGATATTTTTAATTTTATATCATTAAACAATTGTTGTAATTTTTGATTTGTGAAATATTTTTTCATATAATCATCAAATTCTTTTTCCGTTTTTACATTCTCAAAAATTGATTTTAATTCAGATGTATCTATACTATATGGCATTGCCAAAAAATAGTTTGATAAATTTTTAACATATGACATATAGTTTAACAAACTATCAGGGTCATTTTTAATTTTTTCAATTTCTTGTGCAAATTGTTGCATAGGAATAAGTAAATTTTGGTACATTTTTGAAAAATCATATTGTTCAAAAACTTTCCTTACTTGTTCTCCAATTTTCTTCATATATTCAGACGCATATTGTACAGCTTGTCTTACTGGTTCGCAAATTTTATTTATGTTTTTAATTGCCTCTGCAAATTCACTATTATATTGTTCCATATGTTGCCTCCACATATCTGGTTATTTATTTTCTATCATCCACTTATACAACACATCTTCTGTAACTTTCCCTTGTTTATAATCTTTTATCTTACCTTGTGCAGTTTTTTTCCAACTATCAAAATCCTTTTTCAATTTTTTATTGTTCTCACTTCTAGCAACCTCCATAAACTTCTTTTGATATGCTTTTCTATATTCTAATAAAGCAGGAATTTTTTCTAAATTTTGTTTATAAGTTTGCTTTGCTCCTTTTTCTCTGCAACTTTTTCCGTCTTCATTTGGTAAATCACAATATAACTCATCTTGCCTAACTGTTGGAATAAAGTACCTATCACAATATTGACATTTTTTTATTGGTAAATTAGAATTTTTTACAATTTGTTCTAATACTACAAAAACAATATTACTTAATTTTTCACTTGTATATATATTAGTCATTGGTATAAAAGAATCATTTTGATCTAATTCTTTAGTTAATTTTTCAAGTGATTGGTTGCCATATTTTAAGTATTTATCTGAATATGTATCTAAAATAACCTCTATATCGCTTGAATATGAATATACATCACTATGATGAGTAACTAATGAAGCTATAAATTTTGAACTTGGTTTGCACTCTTTTAATTCTTCATTTCCGTTTAGATTATATATAAAGTCTACACATTTTCTAAAGTTGTATTGCATATCTGCTAAATAACCATAACTATCTTCATATACTCTTTTCATTATTTTTACTAATTCTTCTTCATTTGAATATGTATTCATCAATTCTTTATCTGGTATATATTCTTTTAATAATTCAAATCCATATAAATAGAAAAATGTATTATAAGCATTATCAAAGTTTGAAAAATCTGCATTTAATAGGTTTATTAAAAGCCTTCCAAACTGTTCAGCAAAAGGATAAAGAATAGTAGCTGGGTGTTTTGGTGCTGAAACTTTTTTACTTGGTTTATTTTTATAAAAATCGTTTTCTTGTATTATTTTTCTTTTATAGTTTTTCAAATCATCATTAAAATCAGTCTTATACATATATAAAGGTGTTGAATAATATTCTTCTTTAGAGTCTATATCAAACCATATATAAAATCCTTCATTAAAAGAAGATTGAGGTAATTTTCGCATTTTTTAATCCCCCTAAAAATCAAATGTGAAATATTTTAAATTTATTTTTAAAATATGTTGACAAATATAAAATATGATTGTATAATCAATTTACAATTTTAAAAAGTTTTGACAAATCTTTCACAATATAGTTATACTACATTGGCTAAAGATTGTCAAGGAAAGGAGATAAAAAATATGCAGAATTTAGAAGAATTTGAGATAAAATTATACTCAACAGATGATGTATGCAAATTATTGCATATAGGAAAACAAAAATGCTTGCAGTTATTTTATCAAGAAGATTTTCCAAGTATAAAAATAGGCAGAAAATTTTGGATAAAAGCTGACTGTCTAAATGAATTTTTAAGCCATAAAAGAATTATGGCAGAATAAAAATAAGAAGACTTAATCTAGCACATTAAATCTTCTAAACAAACAGGAAATGCCCTGTTCGATATGTTTGTAAAATTATTATACTACTAATTTAAAAATTGGGCAAGGTATTTCCTCAAAAAAATTGAGAAACGGAAGAAATATTATGAGTACAAAAGGTTATACAGTAGGGACATATATAATTAAATCTGAGAAAAAAACTCTGAATTACCTATGTGTCCTATATGTAAGAAATGTAAAGACAGATCCATTTGCAAAAATAGAAAAGATAAAAAAGAGATGAGCAAATGTGATAAATGCAAAAATTGTAAAGATGCAGAAAAATGCGACAAATTCTATATTAATGAGCAACATAAGGCAACTTTAACAATTGGAAAAGATATAGAAACAGGAGAGGCAATTCGAAAAACTTTCACAGCAAAGACACAAGAAGAAGCACTAGATAAAATGTATAAATATAAACTAGAAATGAAAAAGTCTGGAAAAACTATTGAATTAAAGAGAACAGAGAAAACAATAGCAATTCTAGCACAAGAAATTGAAGAAAGCTTTAGGATTATGAAAAGTGAATTTAAATCTAGACCTGTATATCATTCAAGAGATGAAATGATAAAAGCTCATTTTTTAATATGTTTTCTTGCTTTAATTCTATATCGATTTTTAGAAAAAAAGTTAGATGAAAAATATACAGTATCAGAAATTATTGAAACTCTAAGAACCATGGAGCTTAAACAAGAAAAAGTTGATACTTATTTACCGAATTATATTAGAACAGATTTGACTGATGATTTACACAAGAAATTTGGCTTTAGAACTGACTTTGAAAGCATTGATATAAAGAAAATTAAAAAAATTTTAAAAAATACAAAACAATAAAAAATGTACGCAGTTTTTATTAAATCTATGAGCTCCCCAATCCATTGTAACTCAGTGGATTGGAGAGTTTTACTCTTCAAAAAGTGTTTAAGATGAGATGTTTACATAATATTTTCTATAATTATCCAAAAAAACAACAATCCAAGCCATATTTTCGGTCTTTGAATTGTTGTATATATTAATTATACTGTTATCACTTTTTCATTATGGACTATTTATGTTGCTCTGACTAAAACATTACATCCTTTATAAAATTCCCTTGTTACTACTGATGATGGATAATTTTCTCTTAATTTTTTCATATATTCTTTTATATGTTTTTCCATATTTTCTTTACTATTATATTCATCTATTAAAAATACTCTAGAAGCCAATACTTTTTCCAATTAAGTACCTCCCAATATTACGACTAATTTATGTACATCATTAAAATCAATTATTTTAGCTTTTCTAATAACAATATTTTCAATCATATTTATCTTCCAATCTTAATATTAAATACTATAATAATTATTCATTAATCAAAACCAATGCTTTCTTAGGACAAAAATTAGAACATTTACCACATTTAATACATTTATCATAATCTATTTTAGGAGCATTAAAGCCATCTTGTGATAAAGCACCAACAGGGCAGACATCTACAGCAGGACATTTATGATTTTGAGGGCAATTATTTACAACTATTTTCAATTTTTTTTCCATATTTATTATCATTCCTTTTAAAATATTATTTTTTTTGATAAAAATATTCTATCAAATTGCTATTTCTTATTCAATTTTTTATAAAAAAATTCTCATATAAAATTTATAATAATATAAAATAAACCATCAAATTTATAATAATCAAAAAACATTATAAAAATACCAACCCCAAAACCCCAAAAACAATAAAAGCCAAATTAGAAAAAAACTCAATAGTTTCAGTTTTCAACTTACACATTAGAAGTTTCCCAAAAACAATAGAAAAAGCATTACTAGCAACCATTCCAAAAATACAACCAAGAATCAAAGAAAACTTAAAATCAGGATGCTGTAAACCAAGTCCTAAAGAAGAAAGAAAAGTTTTATCACCAAGTTCTCCTATAAAAATACTAATAGCAATTATGAAAACATAATTTATTTTAAATTTAGAAACTTTTTTCAATAAATTAAAATTACTATCATCCAAATCACTATCATCTGAATCATTATCTTTTTTCTTAAAAACAAATCCCAAAACTCCAAATAAAATAAACGAAATATAAGTAAAAATACTTAAAAAATAAGAAACCTTAGGATTAGCCAATTCAGAAACTCTACTACCGAAAAGAATAGCAAGACCATGACTAAAAAAAGTACCTAAAGCAACTCCAAGTAAAATGTTTTTCGTTTTACTTTTAGAAGAAAAAGACAAAACTAACAATTGTGTTTTATCACCTAATTCAGATAAAAAAATTAAAATAAAAGCCAAACCAAAAGTATATATAAATTCCATAAATTCACAACCTCAAAATAAAAAATAAATTATATATAATAAATATGAGTAATAAAAATTAATATGATAAATTTACAAAAAACATTAAACCAATACGCCCGTAAAGCTTATGTGAATTTTTTGTGAAAATCTTTACATTAAATCTATAAAATGATAATATGAGCATAATATTAAAAATTTAAAGGAGGAATTTTTTGTGATAGAGGTAAAAAATATTACAAAAAGGTATGGAAAAGCCGTAGCCGTAGAAAATATTAGTTTTACCATTGAAGACGGTGAAATAGTAGGATTACTTGGACCTAATGGTGCAGGAAAAAGTACAACAATGAATATTTTAACAGGATTTCTTGAGCAAACAGAAGGAGAAGTAATAATTGATGGTTTTGATACATTAAAAAAACCAAAAAAAGCTAAAAAAGAAATTGGATATATGCCAGAAGGAGTACCACTTTATACAGATTTAACAGTAAAAGAATTTGTAACATATATGGCAGAAATAAAACAAGTAGAGAAAAAATCAAGAAAAGAAAAAGTTGAAAAAATAATAGAACAAACAGGATTGAAAGATGTTGAGAAAAAACTTATAAAAAATCTTTCAAGAGGATATAAACAAAGAGTTAGTATGGCAGGTGCTTTAGTAGGAGAACCTAAAATATTAATATTAGATGAACCAACTGTTGGACTAGACCCTAAACAAATAACGGAAATAAGAAATTTAATAAAAGAGTTAGGAAAAACACATACAATTATTTTAAGTTCACATATTTTATCAGAAGTAAGTCAAATTTGTAACAAAGTTATAATAATAAATAAAGGGAAAATAGTTGCAGTAGATACACCAGAAAATCTAGAAAACAAAGTTAATAACAATAACTGTATTTATGTAATGGTTGAAGATACTGAAAATAAAGTAGAACAAATAAAAGATAAAATAAATGGTGTAAAAAAGATTGAGTTAGTCGAAGAAAACAAAGATGGAACAAAACAATATCTAATAGAAGCTGAAAAAGATATTGATATTAGAAAAACAATCTTCTCAGAATTTGCTAAAGAAAACATTACAATTTTCGAAATGAAAAAAGCAGATACTACATTAGAAGATGCATTTATGAAATTAATAGAAGGAGGAAATAAATAATGTGGGCAGTTATAAAAAAAGAATTTAAATCATACTTCTTTTCACCAGTAGGATATGTTTTTATAGGATTATTTTTATTAATGTTTAGTATATTTTTCTATACAGATGTATTTTACTATAAAAGTACAAATTTTGAATACATATTTTATTCAGGAGCAACAATTTTAACATTTATTACACCAATATTAACAATGAGGACAATCGCAGAAGAAAGAAAATCAGGAACAGAACAATTATTATTAACATCACCTCTTAGCATTACAAAAGTTGTGTTAGGAAAATTTATATCAGCAACACTAATTGTTTTAATAACTGAACTTTGTACATTTTTATATTTTGGAATATTAAGTTTCTTTGGAACACCACATATAACAACAGCATTAGTAACTTTATTTGGATTTTTATTATTAGCAATGAGCTATATATCTTTTGGAATATTAGCCTCAAGTATAACAGAAAATCAAATAGTTGCAGGAGTTATAACAATAGGATTTTTTATATTAACATGGTTTTTACCAAACTTTAGTAGTGCATTTTCAAATTTTTCACTAATAAATTTATTTACTAAATTTCCTTCAGGACAAATAGACATCGCAGATATGGTAACATTTATAGCATTTACAGTTATGTGTTTAGTATTAACAATAATAGTAATGCAAAGAAGAAAAAGTGTAAGGTAAAAGGAGGCATAATTTTGAAAGAGAATAAAAAAAGCAAAGAAGCTAAATTAAAAGGAAAAGAACCTAAAAATAATATAAAAAACGATAAAAATAAAACATTAGAAAATAAAGTACAAAAAGATAAAAGTAAAATAACAGATAATAAAGCAAAAAAAGAAAAAAAGCCAAACAAATTTATTGAAATAATTAAGAAAAAATGGTTAATTAATGGAACAAAAACATTAATCTTAGTTTTATTAATAGTTGCGATATTTTTAGGAATAAATATAGGGATGCAAAAATTAAATTTGACACCAATAGATTTTAGCCAAGAAAAATTATATACATTATCAGAAGAAAGTAAGGAAAAAGTTAAAAACATAGATAAAGACGTTCATATATATTTTGTTGGATATACAGAGGAAGAAGTTGACTTGGATTTAGCAAGACAATATAATAATGTTAATGAAAAAATTACAGTAAAAAGTGTAAATTCAACAGATAGACCTGATTTAGTAGAGAAATATGGAATTACAACAGATTCAAGTGGGATAATAGTAGCATGTGGAGAAAAATCAAAAGTTTTATCATCAAATGATTTAGTGACATATGATTCAAGTACAGGAGAAACTATAAGTATAGCAGAAGAAAAACTAACAAGTGCTATAAATACAGTAGTAACTGATGATATACCAAAAGTATATTTCTTAGAAGGATATGGACAATTTGCATTAAATCAAAATATGAATTACTTACAAATGTATTTACAAAATGAAATTACAGAAACAAAAACTTTAAATGTATTATCAACAGGAAAAATTCCTGATGATTGTGATACTTTAGTAATTACAACACCTGAAAAAGATTTTGATGATGTAGCAACAAATTCAATCATAGATTATATAAATAGAGGTGGAAACATTTTATGGTTAAATGCAGCATTATCAACACCTAAAGATTTACCTAATGTAAATAAAGTATTAGCATTATATGGTGTAGAACCATTTACAGTTGGTGTGATTAGAGAAACAGATAACTCAAAAATGTTATCAGGTGCTCCTGATTTTATAATGCCAGAAGCTCAATATTCAGAAATAACAGAAGATTTATATGAAAATGGTGTGATTTTTGTAAATGCAACTAAAATAAATGTAAATGATGAAAAATTATCAGAATTAAAAGTTACAAAAAATGATATATTAAAAACAAGTGAAAGTGCATATTTTAGAACTGATTTTAATATTCAATCAACTGAGGCTCAAAAAGACGAAACGAAAGGACAATTATTATTAGGTACTGAATTAGAAAAAACTATATCAGAAAGAAATGAAGAAACAGGAGAAGGAGCAAAAACTTCTAAGTTAATTATATATGGTGAAAACTTCTTCATTTCAGATTATCAATTAAGCCAAAATTCACAATATCCAATAATACAATTAGCATATAATAATAAAGATGTAGTATTAAATTCAATTGCAAAATTATCAGATAGGGAAGAAGATATAACAGCAAGAAAAAGTACAGGAACAGTAACATATACAGCAACTGAACAACAAGACATAATAGTAAAAATAATTATATTTACAGTTCCAATATCTATAATTATAGCAGGAATAATTGTATGGCAAGTAAGAAGAAGAAAAAAATAGAATAAAAAAGAAGAAGGACTGACCTAAAATATTTTTAGGTCAGTCCTTTTGGGTTATAAAAAGACAAAGCTTTGTATATAATATGAGAGATAGGTAAATTCAATATTCAAAAACCTAAATATATTATACAAGGAGAAAAGATATATAAAAATATATCAACAAAAAAGTAATGATAAAAAGTACTTCAAAAATTATTTTTGTAGTTATAGGAGCATTAATAGGTGCAGGATTTGCATCTGGTCAGGAAATTTATGTTTTTTTCTATTCATATGGAATGAAAGGATTTATAGGAATTATAATTTCAAGTATATTAATAGGGTATATAATATATAAGACCTTTAAAATAATACAAAAAAATGATATTAGTACATATAAAGAGTTCTTAGAAACAATTATAGGAAAAGACAAGAAAAATTTAATTAGTATAATAAACATCATTATTAACACTTTCCTATTAGTAACATTTTTTATAATGATTTCAGGATTCGGAGCATATTTTGAACAACAGTTAGGAATAAATAGCTTAATAGGAAGTGCTATATTAGCGATATTATGCTATATAGTATTTATGACTAGTACAAAAGGAATCGTAAAAGTTAGTACAATTATAGTTCCATTTTTAATTTTATTTATTATATATATAGGAATACAAATCTTAGGAATAATTGATATTTCTAAAATTCAACAATACACAATAAACAATAATAATAGTTTTACATTTATACTAAAAAGTATATTATATAGTAGCTATAACAGTATATTACTAATTCCAGTATTAATCACATTAAAAGATTATTTAAAGAATAATAGAATTAATAAATATTCATCAATTTTAATAACAATAATAGTTGCAATATTATCAATAATTTTATTTTTAATATTATCAAAAATTGATGTAAACATAGAAAACTTAGAAATGCCGGCAGTATATTTAGTATCAAAAATTTCTAACACATTATCTATAATATATGGATTTATAATATTAAGTTCTATATTTACAACGAGTATATCTATAGGAAATAGTTTTATACAAAATATATGCAAAAAAAAGAAAAGTTATCAACATATTGCGTTAATTATGTGCATAACTTCTGTATTTATATCGAAAATTGGCTTTTCAAATTTAGTACAAATTTTATACCCTTTCTTTGGCTATTTAGGAATAATTCAAATTGTCAAAATTATTTCAAGAGATAAAGTTTAAATTTAAAAATTTTTTCTGAAACAATTTATATAGCTATATTATCAATTTATGTTAGGAAAACTTACAGAAAATATATATTAAGCTATTTCAAAAATGATAGAATTTATATAATATAAAAAACAAAATGTAAAGTTTAAAAATATTGCTTTTTCGAATACATTATAGTAGAATATAACCAGCGAAAGATAAGGAGAAACAAGATATGAAAGATTATTGGCAAGAAACAACTGAAAACAAAATTAATAAAAAGAAAATAATAATTTCAGTAGTAATTTCAATTTTAGTTATCGGAATAATAGTTATAGCTTCACTATATATTACAAATAAAAATGTAAGAGAATGGATTGACACAAAAATATTTAGAAAACAAGTAACACAAAACAATGTATCAGTAATAGAATTAGATGCAGGTCAAACTTCAAATATATATGCTTTTAATAAATATATAGGAATATTAAATAAAAACAAACTAAATATATATGGAAATAATGGTAATAAAGAAACTGAAATTGACCTTCAAATAAATAATCCAATTTTCAATTCAGCAAATAGATTTTTAGCAGTAGCTGAAGCAAAAGGACAAAAAGTTTATTTAATAGAAGATAAGCAAGTTGTATGGGAAAATAGTATAGAGGGAAATATATCACAAATTCATGTAAATGAAAGTGGATATGTTGCAGTTATAATTTCAGATACAAGCTATAAGAGCATAATTGAAGTATTTGACCCTAAAGGAAATGAACTATTTAAAAGATTTTTATCAACAACTATGGCAGTAGATGTGAGTATATCAAATGATAATAAATATATAGCAATAGCAGAAGTTAATCCTTCAGGAACAGTTATACAGTCAAATATTAGAATTATTTCAATAGAAAAAGCAAAAACAGACCCATCAAATTCAGAAGAAAAAAATTATACAAGTCAAGCAAACAGACTAATAACTAATGTTAATTATCAAAACAAAAACAAACTAGTTTGCATGTATACAGATGGAATAACTATGATTGAAAACGATGCAGAAACCACTTTATTTGATAACAAAGACAAAAAAATTACATTAGAATCCATTGAATTAAACAATAATGTAGCTACTGTTGAAGAAAAATCATCTGGAATTTTTTCAGCAGATTCTGTTATAAATATTGTAAATATAGAAAACAAATCAACAAAAGAATACACAGTAAACTCCGTAATTAAGGAATTTTACACAAAAGGAGATATAATTGCATTAAACTTAGGGACAGAAATAGAATTCATAAATACTGGAGGGTGGTTAGTAAAAAGATACATTGCTAATCAAGAAATAACAAATATAGCAGTTGGAAATAATATTGCAGGAATAATTTATAGAGATAAAGTAGAAATTGTTAACTTATAAGTAAGTAGTATAAAAATTTTATTTTCAAAGCATATATAGAAAATAAAATTAACATTTAAACTATTTTCAAAAGAAAAAAATTAAAAATAAATTTTTCAAATTATAGGAATTTGCAGTTACTACAAATTAAAATAATATTGCAAGATTAAATTTGATATTCGAAAAGAGAAAGGAATGAACTTTGAAATGAATTTAATAGTAGATATAATAATTGTTGCAGTTGTAGTTTTATCGGCATTATTAGCATATAGAAAAGGACTAATAACATTATCAATACAATTATGTGCAACAATAATTTCAATAGTTGTAATTATATTTATTTACAAACCAGTATCTAATTTCATAATTAACACTACTAGTATTGATGAAACAATAGAAAATACAATATTAGAAAAAGCAACAGAACTAGCAAAAGACAAAAATGAAACAGAATTAATAAATACAATCCAGCAAGGAATGTTACCAGAAACAGCAAAAAATTTATCGATTAATATAGTTCAAGGAATAGTTATTTTATTACTATATATTGGTCTAAGATTAGCATTAAGATTTGTAACTGCATTAGCAAATTTTGTAGCAAAATTACCTATATTAAAACAATTTAACAAATTCGGTGGGGCAATATATGGAATATTAAGAGGACTTTTAATAATTTATATAGCTTTACTAATTATAAATTTAGTAGGGGAAATTAATCCTGAAAATAAAGTTGTTAAATCAGTAGAAGAATCTACTATTGGAAATATAATGAGTGATAACAATATATTGAATGTATTTTTCTAATTTTTATTATATTTTAATTATTAGATTTTGTCTATAATTATTTTATTAAATTTCATAATTGTATAATGATTCAATTCACTATTTTTGAGGTTTGAAAAAATATGAAAAATTTGTTATAATTATATATATAACAATTATTAGGAGGTTATCATTATGATTCTTAACAATATGTTTTTAAACCTGTGGATGTCTGTAGACGACCAAAATAAGGAAATTGAGCGCATTAAAAATGCACCTATAGGAGAAATCCTATTTACTGCAGCTACTTGCTCTAATACAGATGTAATTGAAACTTTACTTTTCAAGAGTGGAATTAATTATGTAGTAGGTGTTGCAAATTATACAGCAAAATATTATAAAGTAGCATAATAAATGCTGTATAAAATTTCAAAAAAAGAGCCATTACCAGGATTAAAGGTTTTGGCTCTAAATATTTTTATAATATTTATTATTCTGCGATTTCAGGATTTTCTTGTAAAATCCTATCAACAATATTATCATTCATATTAAAAGGAACAACATAGCCAGTCAAAGATTTTGCTTTTTCATATAATGAAGTATTTTGCTCATTTACATATATCTTAGATTTTCCTTTACCATTTTTAGCTTCTTGAACAAGATTAGAAACAGGAGAATTTCCGTCAAAGGCAACTACAACAGAGTTTCTTCTTTCAAAGATTTCATAATTAAAACTTTTATATATTCCAGAGTCTTCATTTTCTGTTGAGATACGGATTTTATCAATGTTTTCATTTATAAGCTTTTGACCATTTTCTTCAGATATCATTTTTGGAACAATGGCATCTATTTCAAATTTTTTATTTAATTTTTTTGAAATATCTACAAGAGCTTTTTCAAAACCTTCCATTTTATGACCTATTACAAAATATGCTTTTTCATTATTTATTTTCTTAATTAAATCTTCAAGCATTTTTTGACCTTCTTCAGTTAATAGAGTTTCTCTATTTTGACCATTAAAACTACCACCAGCAATTATTATTGGAACTTTATTTGTTGGTAATTCTTTGATTTTAGTTTTTAAAAGTTCTTTTGCAAAAACACCTTTACGAATTCTCAAGTCCATATTTTTATCTTTGCTTTTTTCTTCATTTAATAATTCTTCTTCTAATATAGCTTCTCTTAAAGTTCTACCATTTAAAAATTCTTCGAATTTTTTACTTTTTTCTTTAAAGTATGTATCGCTATCATTTATTAAACAATCTTCAACTTCACGCATTTTTTGAAAATCTGCATCAGTTAAATTTAATAAATTTTGTAATGCTAATTGTTCATCAATTGTATCTGTACCATAAAAACCACAACCATCAGTACCTTGTATACATTTGATATTATTTTGTAAATATGTTTTTAATGGATGTTTAGATAAATCACTTAAATTATTTAATCTTACATTTGATGTTAATTGGAATTCTAAAATGGCTCCAGTTTCTTGCATCTTTTTAATTAAGTTTTTGCCTTCGGATGTTTTCAAATCTGCTGTATATAAACCATGACCTAATCTAAATTTTGGCATTTTTTCTCCAGGGTTTAAAGAAGATTTAATACAATCAATTGATTTTTCTACATTATCTCTTAAGCTATCATTTTCACCAGCATGTATTCTTATGGTAAATCCATTATCTTCTTCAACTACATATCTTACAATTTCACTTATAGCAGGTTGCAATTCGCTTATATCATTTATTTCTTCACCAATAAAATCACTACCAACAACATATGGACTTTTGGCAATAGCTTTCATAACATCTAAATTTTCTCTTAAATAATTTCCGCTTGTTTTTTGATCTTTAATAATAGTTAATGGAATTCTTCTAATTGCAAATAAAAATCTAATTTTTACATCAGTTTCTTCTTCAATTTTAGGCATTACCTCATGAACATCTTCTAACAATTTTATTGCAGGTTCACCTTTTTTGGTAAGATTTGTATCTGCGATTTCTACATATTTTATTCCTTGTTTTTGATACTCTCTAGCAATCCATAACAATTTATTTTGAAAGAAATTATTTTTGGCATATTTACTATCTTTTTCTTTATCTTTTAACATTTGAATAACCATATTTTTTATATCTTGTTCAGGAATTTTGTTTATATCAGTTTCATTTAATAATATTTTAGAGTCGCTTTCAACACCTCTTGCAAAAACATATCTATATATGTATAATTTTTCTAAATTAGTAAATACAGCTTGGCCATCTTTTAAAATAGCTAAACTTGTTCTTATTTTTGAAATGTTGTAATCAGCATTTTCCAAATTATTTAATATAAAATCAGCAAAATTAATAAAAGTATTATCATCAATTTTTCTTGTTAAATATTTACCTTTTAAATCAGAATCTTTAAATTGCTCTTGAACAATTTCTCTTTGTTTTGCAATTTCAAGCTCTTGCTTTTTAGATATTTTTAAATTTAATTTTTTAATATAGTATAAAGGATATCTAATTTGATTACTTATTCCCAAAGCAATTAAGCAATCTGGAGATAGATTTGCATTCATATGTGTATGTAAATCTGTTCTAAACTTTGACTTTTTCAAAATATATGATTTAATAATTGTTTTTTCTATTGGTAAATTATATTCTTTAGTTTGAGACATAAGTGTTTTTGTAATTGCTGGAATTTTAGCTTTTATCTCTATTTTTCCATTTTCATAAATATTAGCAATTTTAAAACCACCAAGTCTAAAAATGTAAACTATTTCATTATCACCATTTATACTTGCAGGAATAGTTCCTGTTATTATTTTCATATCGTTTTCATTTTTAACAGTTTCTACATTACAAATTTTTGCTAAATTAGTAATTAAGTTTCCGGTATTATGATTTGGAGTTTCTAAAATATATGTTATTTCATCTTCATTTGATTTGTACAAATTTATTATTATATCTTTTTCTTTGTCTAAATAAAACTTATTTAAAAATTTTAAATTTTTCATTTATATTTCCTCCAATTCTAAATTTAAGTAATTACTCAATATTGTACCATAAAAAGTATAATAATTCAATATTTATGTAAACATTTTTGGGGAAATTGTGTTACTAGATAATGGTTTTAAAAATTAGCCGCTGAAAATAGTTGATAATTATGATTTTTTTGTTTTTTTGACTACTTATTCCATTCAGAAAGAATTGGTAAGGCTTTCT
>CAUWFY010000005.1:0-25010 GCA_963558115.1 uncultured Clostridia bacterium | reverse complement strand
AATAGTTTGGCTATTTTGATAAAGAGAAATCCTACTAAAAGTTTATGCTATCTAAACTTTCCAAATGAATTAACAATTAAACAAAAAGCTACTATAATTATTTCTTGTATAATAGGTTTACTAGTCATAACAGGAAAAAGTGTAGAAGTAGGTAGATATAATGACAAATTTCATTATATAATGTTTGTAATAGATACAATATTTATAGTATTAACTTTTATATTAAGTATGAAACACATAATGAATATTTCAATAGTAGAAAAAAGAAATGAAGAAATAGAGGAACTAGAATTATATAATCAAAATTTAAATGAATTATATGATAATGTAAGAGCCTTTAGACATGATTTTGGGAATATTGTACAAGCAATGGGAGGATATATAAATGCAGAAGATACAACAGCATTAAAAGTTATGTACAAAGATTTATTAAATGAGTGTCAAGAAAATAATGAATTAGAATTATTAAATCCAGAACTAATAAATAATCCAGCAATATATAATATAATTAATCATAAATATAATAAAGCAAAAAAAGAAAATATAAAAATGAATATAGAGATATTATCAGATATAGAAAAGTTGAAAATAGATACTTATGAATTTTCGAGAATGTTAGGAATACTGTTAGATAATGCAATAGAAGCAGCTAAAGAAGGTAAAGAAAAAATTATCGAATTAAAGATAATAGAAGAAATGAGATTTAACAGAAATGTTATGATTGTAAAAAATACATATAATAATGAAAAAATAAATTTCAAGAAATTATATGAAAAAGGTTATACAACAAAACAAGAAAGTGACCAAAGGCATGGATTAGGATTATGGGAAGTTCAAAAAATAATTAATAAAAATGATAATTTGAAGTTAGCAACATCAATTGAAGGAGAATTTTTTAAACAACAATTAAATATATATGAATGTGCTTAAACATTTCTTGTTTTTTAGTGAAAAATATTATATATTAAATATATAATATTTTTTTCATTATAGGATAATTATTAAATTTTTTATTGTATAGGAAACACTATAAAATTTTTTAGTTTCGCAGTACAAAGTTATGGAGGTAGATATGGCAGAGGTAAAATGGACAAAGGAACAAACACAAGCAATAAATGAAAAAGGCTCAAACATACTAGTAGCAGCAGCTGCTGGAAGTGGAAAAACAGCAGTTTTAGTAGAAAGAATAATAAATAAGATAATAAACGAAAAAATAGATATAGATAAACTTTTGGTAGTTACATTTACAAATGCAGCAGCATCAGAAATGAGAGAAAGAATATTAGATGCAATATATAAAAAACTAGAGGAATATCCTGAAAATGAAAATTTGCAAAGACAAATAACTTTAATAAATAAAGCAAGTATTTGTACAATAGATTCATTCTGTCTAGAAGTGGTAAGAAATAATTTCTTTGAATTAGATAATATATCACCTAATTTTAGAATTGCGGATACTACAGAAATAGAGTTACTAAAACAAGAAGTAATAGAAGACATATTTGAAGAAAAATATGAAAATCAAGATGAAGATTTCTCAAAACTTATAAATACATATACAAGTTATAGAGATGATGCACCACTAAAAGAATTAGCATTAAAAATATATTCATATATACAAAGCAGTCCTTTTCCAGAAGAGTGGTTAAATGAAAAAATAGAAATGTTTAATTTAAAAGATAAATTAAATGAAGATTTTAGTAAAACACCTTGGGGGAATATACTATTAAAAGAAATAGAAGAAGAAATTATAGACGATATCAAAGCTTTAAAAGATATAAAAAAAGAATTAGATTTAGACTCAGAATTAGAAAGCTTTTCACAGGTAATAAGAAGCGACTTAGAGTATTTAAAAATTTTACAAGAAAATATAAATAATTGGGATAAATTATATGAAATATATAAGGATAAAAATATAGATTTTGTATCTTGGCCAAGAAAAAAGATAGAATCAGACTTAAAAGAATATGCCAAAAATGTGAGAGATAATGTGAAAAAGAAATTTTCTTCAAAATTAAGTAAAATATTAATATGTAACTCAGAAGAAGCAAATCAAGATATATTTGAGATGTATGAAGTTTTGTTGAAATTAAAAAATCTAATATTAGAATTTGGACAAGAGTTTTCAAAAAGAAAAAGATTAAAAAATATGGTTGATTTTAACGATATAGAACATTTAGCTTTAGATATTCTAATAAAAAAACAAAATGATAAAATAGAAATTACAGAAGTTGCAAAAAGATATCAAAAAAAGTTTATAGAAATAGCAATAGATGAATATCAAGATAGTAACTTAGTTCAAGAATATATATTAACCTCAATATCAAATGATAACAATATTTTTATGGTTGGAGATGTAAAACAAAGTATATATAAATTTAGACAAGCTATGCCAGAGTTATTTATAAGTAAATATAATACTTATAAAAACAATGAAAGTAAATCTGAAAATGACAATTTAAAAATACAATTATTTAAAAACTTTAGAAGTAGAAAAAATGTATTAGATTTTACAAATTTAATATTTGAAAATATAATGAGTGGAAGTTTGGGGGATATAGAATATAATGAAGATGAATATTTAAACCTAGGTGCTGATTATAAAGAAATTGAACAAAATTTAAAAACAGAAATTGATATAATAAACTTGAAAGAGGAAAAATATGAAGAGGAAACAAATGAATTATTAGAAGAGGAAGAAGATACCGAAAGATTAGAAAATATTCAAGTAGAAGCTAGATTTGTTGCAAATAAAATAAAAGAATTAATTGAAAATAAATTTCAAGTTTTTGATAGAAAGGAAAACAGTTTTAGAGATATAAAATATAAAGATATAGTAGTTTTATTAAGGTCAACAAAAACTTCAGCTCCTATATTTGAAGAAGAAATAATAAATCTTGATATGCCAGTATTTTCAGATAGTTCACAAGAATATTTAGACTCAATAGAAATAGAAAATATAATGAGCTTATTAAGAATAATAGACAACCCAATACAAGATATTCCATTGGTAACAGTATTAAGGTCAAATATAGGAAAATTTACAGATGACGAATTAGTAGAAATTCGTTTATCTGATAAATATGATAATTTCTATAATGCAATGCAAAAAGCAAAAATAAATGTAGGAAAAGCATTACAAGAAAAAATAGCAAAGTTTCTAAATAATCTAGAAAGATGGAGAAAAGAACAAGAATACCTAGCCTTAGACGAGTTTATTTGGAAGTTATATTCAGATACAGGATATTATAATTATGTCGGATTAATGCCAAATGGAGAACTTAGACAAGCAAATTTAAAGATGTTATTCGAACGAGCAAAACAATTTGAAACTGCTAGTTTTAAAGGCTTATATAATTTTATAAACTTCATAGAAAAATTAAAACTAAGTAGTGGAGATTTAGGTTCTGCAAAATTAATTGGAGAAAATGATGATGTTATAAGAATTATGAGTATTCATAAAAGTAAAGGTCTAGAATTTCCTGTAGTATTTTTATCAAATACAGGTAAGCAATTTAATTTAATGGATTTAAATAAAAACATATTATTACATCAAGAACTTGGAATAGGAGTAAAATATATAAATTATGATAAACAAGTTCAATATGATACTCTAAGCAAATCTGCAATTAGAAGTAAAGTATTTACAGAAACACTTTCAGAAGAAATGAGAATATTATATGTAGCATTAACAAGAGCAAAAGAAAAACTATACATTACGGGAACAATGAATGATTACGAAAAAGAAATAGAAAAAATGAACATACAAGTAGAAAGATATTCTAAAAATGAAAATAAAATAAATCAAATATTAATAAAAAAATATAAGAAGTATTTAGATTGGATAAATTTAGTTTATCTATATGAAAAAGGAAATACTAAAGATTTAATAGAATATAATGTTTTAGAAAAAGAAGAAATCATTAAAAAATGCAAAAAGATAGAGCAAGAAGAAATAGATGTAGTAAAAATTTTAGAGGAATATAAAAAAGATAAAGAAGAAATTAAAAAGATAGAAAAAATATTAAATTTTGAATACAAATATAAACTTTCAACCACAATACCAACAATGTCATCAGTAACACAAATCAAGCAAATGCAAGATAAAATAAAGGATGGCAAAGTAGGAAAAGAGGATAAGGAAGAAGCAGTACAAAAACCTGACAAATCGAATCTTTTAAAAAAGAGTAAAGAAGTAAAAGAACACAAGGAAAAAGCCACAGAAAAACTTGACAAGTCGGAGCTTTTAAAAGAGAACAAAGCAGGAAAAGAATACAAAGAAGAAATGATAATAACCTTTGATAAACCTAAGTTTCTAAAAGAAGACAAAGAAGATAAATTAACAAATGCAGAAAAAGGAACACTAGTCCATCTTTGTATGCAACACCTAGATGAAAAAGTAGAATATAATCTTGAGAAAATAGAGGAATTAGTAGAAGAACTAGAAAGAAAAGAAATAATAACTTCAAAAGAAAAAGAAAATATAAATATACATAAAATACTAGAATTTACTAAATCAAATATATGGAAAGAAATTAAAAAAGCAAAAAAAGTATATAAAGAAAAACCATTTTTTATTAATATACCAGCAAAAGAAATATATAATGAAGAAATAGAAGAAAAGATTTTAATTCAAGGAATAATAGACTTATATTATATAAATGAAAATGACGAAATAATATTAGTAGATTATAAAACAGATTATGTGGAAAAAGGGAAAGAACAAGAATTAATTGAAAAATATAAAAAACAATTAGATTTATACTGTAAGGCAATAGAAGAAGCTAATAAAAAACAAGTAAGTAAAATATACATTTATTCTGTATATTTGGGAAGAGAAATAGAGTATATAAAATAAAAAATATTTATAAATCATTGAAAAGAAATGTATGTTAAAAAGTCTAATTATTTAAAGTGATGATACCTATAATTTCAAAAAAGTTTGGGAAAATATATGAACTATATATAAAAGTTATTTGAAAAAATGTAAAAACATATAAAAAGTCGTTTGAAAAAATGTATAAAAAATATTGAAAATTATGTATACTTCTGATATAATATCAATATCTACAAGAAAAATAAGGGAATGAGGAAATAAAATGGATAGAATGAAAACTTTTTTGAAATATGCATTATGGTTAATACTTTTTATGATTTTTTCAGAAATATTAATAAATGTTGGCTTAAACTCTACATATAAAAAGATAGAAAGACAAGATAATGTATCACAAGTAAATGTATATCAAGCAGAAGCAACACTTGTAAATGGAAGAATAAGAGGATTAATTATAAATTCACAGGAACAAAATTTAAGTGGAAAATTTTTAGAAATAGAATTTTATTCAAAAAGAGATGTACTTCTAGGAAGAAAATATATACAAATTGAACAATTAGAACAAAAAGGAACACAGAGTTTTGAAGTATTGTTCAAGTTGAAAGAAGTTGCTAAATATAAGATAGATATTGTAGACCAGAAAAAAGATGGAGGAGAAATAGACTTATTGCCAGACGAATTAACTAAGCCAGAAATATGGGTTGTAACATTTATGACATTATTAATATTTTGGTAAATAAAAATGATTTTTATCTCCGACCCCAAAATCATTAAAAACGCAAACTGAAATTAAATCGGTTTGCGTTTTTTAATTGATATATCAATAATATATCAATAATTACTTATTTTAGGCTCTACCTTCAAAGTTTTATTATGAGTATAAATAACCATTCCGGGTTTAGACTTACTAGGCTTTTTAACAAATTTAACTTCACAAAAATCAACAGGAACATTTGAAGAATTTTTTCCTTTACTATGATAAGCAGCAATTTCAGCACATCTAACTAAAATATCATTGCTAGGAGCATTGTTGCCGTTTAAAACTAAAATACAATGACTTCCATGTATATCTTTTGTATGAAACCATATATCTGTCTTTTTAGCATATTTTAAGGTCAAATAATCATTTTCGACATTATTTCTTCCAACTAAAAGAGTATAATTGTCTATGTTATATTTTATAGGATTAAAATTTAATTTTTGGTTATTATTTTTATTTTGTTTTCCTTTTTTAGATTTACTATTTGAGTTTTTAATAAGCTTTTTATTTATATCTTCAAAAGTTTTATTTTCAGATATTTCTTCAAGAATAGTAGAAATATCATCTAAAGTTTTACAATTATCCAGTTCATAAATAATACTATCTATATAATTTAGTTCATCAATAGTTTCAGCTTTTTGTTCAGATACTATTTTTAAAGCATTTTTTAGCTTAGAATACTTTTTGAAGAACATTTTTGCATTAATACTAGGAGGATATCTTTTATCTAATTTAATTGTAATTAAATGGTTATTATCATAATAATTTTCTAATTTTATTTCATCAGTATTAAAGTCCTTAATTCTATATAAATTAGCAGTTATTAATTCTCCATATAATCTATAAGTATCCATATTTTTACAGTCTTCTAATTTTTGATTTATATTAATAAGTCTTTTATTATATTTTTGTTTAGTATTTAATATTAACTTTAAGCTATTTTCTTTATGTATTTTAAATTCTTGAGAAGTTTCTTTTTCATAGTAAAAATCATCAATAAAAAAATTTAAAGAAAAATTAGATTCATAATCTTTCATAATTAAAGTATAATCTTCAGTTTTTTTATTAGGAAGCTTCATTTTTTCAAAACCTAAGTTTAGATTATCAGTATTATAAATAATTTGAGTTATATAATCATATAGCTTACTAAGTGTTGAATTTGAAATTTTAGTAATCCCTAAATTATTAATAGCAGATACAATAAATGTTTTACTAATACCATTAAAAGTATTTGAAATACAGGTAGGAAGATTTTCTATATTCAAAGTAAATGAGTTCAAAGAATAAAGTTTATCTTCAAAATCTTTGATATTACAAATATCTAAGAAATTATATTTATTATTTGATGGATATGTATATTTACTATGAGGAATTATAGACCTAGTAGACAAGTCAGAAGAGACAATATGTCTTAAACTATCAACGATTATTCCATTATCATCTAGTAATATAATATTACAATGTTTTCCCATCAATTCAATAATTAGTTTTTTAGATATAATATCATCAACATCATCAAATCCTTCAAATTCAATAGTAACAACTCTTTCTAAATTAGAAGTTATAATATTTTTTATTCGTAAGCCTATCAAATTTTTTCTAAGCACCATACAAAAATTAGGGGCAACTTGTGGATTAGGTTTTGAATGAGTTGTTAGATGTATTCTATAATTTTGTGAATCAATACATATATTTAATGCGTAATTTTTACCATCTAAATAACAACCTAAAACAATATTGTTTTTGTTTGGCTCAAAAACTTTATCTATTCTAGCACCAGAAAGTTGTTGAAGTTCAGATGCTATTGCTTTTGTTACAATTCCATCAAAGGCCATTTTCATTTCTCCTTTTTAATATATTGGTTTATATATTTTATTTTCTATAATATTAACATATTTATTGTTTAAGTTCAATTATAGAAAAAAATTTATAGATAAATAGATAGATTAATGTTGTCTAACAATTAGATTAAATAGTATAAAAAATTTAGTTTTAATATTTTTAATAAATCAACAAATATATTTATAATATTGAATTTGATTATATAATGTTTAAATATTGAAATTTAACTATAGTATTGGCTATAGTTCTTATATAAAGTTGAAAATTAAAATTTAAAAAATATTGATTAAAAATACCTAAAAGTATATAATAAGCAAAAAAGAAAAAGGAATTTTGCTTATGAGAAACTTGAAATTAGATATGTTATCTTTAGAAGAAAAAATATGTCAAAAAGTTATAATAGGTATGGATACCCCAAATGTAATAGATAAAATTGAAAATTTAATAACAAAATATAAAATAGGTGGAATTTTATTATATAAGAAAAACTATAAAAACCTTGAAGAACTCATAGATTTAATAAATTATATAAAAGAATTGAATAGAAAAAATAATGTTCCAATGTTTATAGCGATAGACCAAGAGGGTGGAAGAGTTAATAGACTGCCAAATGAATTTGAAAATATTCCAGCACCATATAAATTATCAAAATTAGAAAATGACAAGGAATATGCTCAGAAAGTAGGAGAAATAACAGGGAATATATTAAATAGATTAGGATTTAATATGAATTTTGCTCCCGTCTTAGATATAAAGCGATTTTCAGATAATCATGCAATTGGAGATAGAGCATTTAGCGAAAATATAGATGAAGTAGCAGCATATGGAATTGAATATATGAAAAAACTACAAGAAAATCAGATTGTATCTGTAGTAAAACATTTTCCGGGACATGGAGCAACTAATAGTGATTCACATTTTAAAATTCCAAAGATAAAAGAAAAAATAAATGATTTAGAAGAGCAAGACATGAAGCCATTTAAAAAAGCAATAGAAAATGGTGCAGATGCGATATTAGTAGGTCATATGAAAATAAAAGATATAACAATAAATCCAGCTTCAATTTCTAGAAAGTTTATTACTAAGTATTTAAAGAAGAGATGTAGATTTAATGGATTAATTGTAACAGATGACATGAGAATGAAAGCTATGAAATATAGATTTGGTGCGAATACAAGTGTTATAAAAGCCTTTGAAGCTGGAAATGATATAATAGTTTTTAAATATGATAAAGGAATAGAAGTTTTAAATGAGACTATTAATATGGCTAAAAGTGGCAAACTAAAATTGAATCAAATAGATAATAGTGTAAATAAAATTTTGAATATAAAGGATAAATATAAAATTAATAATGACAAAATAGAATTAGTTGATGATGAGTATATTGAAAAAATTAATGAACAGATTAAAGAAATAAGAGATAAATGTAATTTAAAATAATGTTACAGTTCACAGTTTAAAAAATTAACCGCTGGAAATAGTTAATAATTATAATTTTTTGAATTTTGACTACTTATTTCATTCAGAAAGAATTGGTAAGGCTTCCTAATGAGCCTCTCTCACTCAGACCCTTTCATACTTCAAGTACCGTGAGCATTCCTCATTAGAAAGCCTAACCAATTCTAATCTTCATTCCAGTCGAACATCAAAATCCAAAAAAATTATAATTATCAACTATTTCTAGCTTCTCTACAATAAAAAATATTATATTGTAACCATAATGTAAGAATTTTGTATATTTTGTTGTTATTTTAATAGAAAATGTGTTATACTATTAAATATTAAAAGTATCAAAATAATGCGATAATTTTGAAATAGAAATAAAAAAGGAAAGGTAGAAAAATGTCAAAACCAATAGTAGCAATAATAGGAAAACCAAATGTTGGAAAATCAACTTTTTTCAATTATTTGGTTGGAAGTAGAATATCAATAGTACAAGATACTCCGGGAGTTACTCGTGACAGAATTTATGCAGATACAAATTGGAGAGGAAGAAACTTTACATTAGTAGATACAGGAGGAATAGAACCTGAATCTGATGATATTATATTATCTCAAATGAGAGAACAAGCAAATCTTGCAATATCAATGGCTGATGTTATAATATTTCTTACAGATATAAGACAAGGAGTAACAGCAGCAGATAGTGAAATTGCAGTTATGCTAAAAAAATCAGGAAAACCAGTAGTTTTAGTTTGCAATAAAGCTGATAATTTTGAAAAAGATAGAGAAGAAATTTATGAATTTTATAATTTAGGATTAGGAGATCCATATCCAATTTCAGCAAGTAATGCACTTGGACTAGGAGATGTTCTAGATAAAATTTATGAAAGCTTTCCAGAAAAAACTTCAGATGAAGACGAAGATGATGTAATAAAAGTTGCTGTAATAGGAAAGCCAAATGTAGGAAAATCTTCATTAATAAACAAAATACTAGGAGAAAATAGAGCAATAGTAAGTAATATTGCAGGAACAACTAGAGATGCAATAGACTCAAAATTTGAGAATGAAAAAGGAAAATATATTTTAATTGATACAGCAGGAGTAAGAAGAAAAAGCAAAGTAAAAGAATCAATAGAAAAATTTAGTATAATGAGGACTCTACTTGCAATCGAAAGAGCAGATGTATGTTTGATGATGATAGATGCATTAGAAGGTGTAACAGACCAAGATGCAAAAATAGCAGGAGAAGCTCATGAAGCAGGAAAAGGAGTAATAATAGTTGTAAATAAATGGGATGAATATGAAAAAGAAACAGGGACATTAGAAAGGTATAAAAAAGAAATATATGCTAAACTATCATATTTATCATATGCTCCAATAATATTTATATCAGCTAAAACAGGGCAAAGAGTAAATAAATTGTTTGATTTAATAAATCATGTAAATGAACAAAACAGTATGAGAATATCTACATCAGTATTAAATCAAGTAATAAATGAAGCTATTTCAATAGTACAACCACCAACAGATAAGGGAAAAAGATTAAAGATTTTTTATGGTACACAAGCTTCAACCAAACCACCAACATTTGTTATTTTTGTAAATAATAAAGAATTGTTCCACTTTTCATATGAAAGATATCTAGTAAATCAAATAAGAAAAGAATTTGGTTTAGAGGGAACACCTGTTAGAATAATTGTAAGAGAGAAGGGAGAAGAATAATGGTATTTAGCATCATAGTAGCAATAATTGCATATTTAATAGGAAGTATAAATTTTTCAGTTATTTTTAGTAAAAAAATGGCAGGATTTGATGTAAGAGAAAAAGGGAGTGGAAATGCAGGAACAACAAATATGCTTCGCTCTGTTGGAAAAAAGGCGGCAGCAATAACACTTATTTGTGATATATTAAAAGGTGTAGTTGCAATATTAATAGCAATGTTTGTAGCTTGGGCATTTAAAGTAGAAAATGCAGCTTTATTAGTTCAAATAGCAGGAATAGCAGTGGTATTAGGACATACTTTTCCTATATTTTTCGGATTTAAAGGAGGAAAAGGTGTAGCAACATCATTAGGAATTTTAATAATGAGCAACTGGCAAATAGGATTAATTTGCTTAGTATTTGGAGTTGTTTTAATAGCTTTAACAAGAATGGTTTCATTAGGATCATGTGCAGCAGCAGTATTATTCCCAGTATTAACTTTATTTATAAATGAACATTATATAGTTTCACAAGGTAGTAGCTATTTAATATATAGTATAATTTTAGCAGTTATAGTTCTATTTAATCATAGAAGTAATATAAAAAGAATATTAAGTGGAAAAGAAAATAAGATAAGTTTTAAGAAAAGTTAATCTATAATGAAGAAAAGTAAAATTAAATAGATAAATTAAATTTGAATTAATTTTTTAACAATAATGCTAATTTATATTAATTATTATGAAAACAACAAATCTAAAACAAAAGTAATATTAATGAGACAAATATTAAGAAACGAAAGGAAAAGGATAAAATGAAAAATATAGCAGTAATAGGTAGTGGCAGTTGGGGAATGGCATTGGCAATTCACCTAGCTAGATGTGGAAACAATATAAAAGTATGGTCTTTTTTAGAAGAAGAAAGAGATTTAATAAACAATGAAAGAAAATGTAAATTTCTTTCAAATGTGGAAGTACCAAATAATATAATGTGTTCAACAAGTTTTGAAGAGGTAATAAAAGATGCAGAATTTATTTTACATGTTACACCATCAAAATTCACAAGAGATACCTTCAAGCAATACAAACAATTTGTAGGCAATAAACCAGTAATAATTTGCTCAAAAGGATTTGAAAAAGAAAGTTTAAAGACTTTAGATGAAGTAATAAAAGAAGAAATGCCAGAAGTTAGATTAGGAGTATTATCAGGTCCAAGCCATGCAGAAGAAGTTTCTATTGCAATACCAACAGTTTTAGTAATAGCTTCAGACGATGAACAGATTTTAGAAATGATACAAGAAACTTTTATGTGTCCAGAAATGAGAATTTATACTTCAAAAGATGTAAAAGGAGTAGAATTAGGAGGTGCACTTAAAAATATAATAGCATTTTGTGCAGGAGTAGCAAGTGGAATAGGACTAGGCGATAATACATTTGCAGCATTAATAACTAGAGGACTAGGAGAACTTACAAGATTAGGAGTTGCCTTAGGTGGAGAAAAAGATACATTTTATGGTTTAAGTGGACTTGGAGATTTAATAGTTACTTGTTTAAGTGAACATAGTAGAAATAGAAAAGCTGGAAAATTAATAGGTCAAGGAAAAACTTTAGAAGAAGCTAAAAAAGAAGTAGGAATGGTAATTGAAAGTATAGATAATATTGAAGTTGCCTATGAATTAGGAAGAAAAAATAATGTAGATATGCCAATAGTAGAAATGGTATATAAAGTTATTTATGAACAATTAGATCCTCAAGAAGCTGTTAAAAATTTAATGACAAGAGATAGGAAAAGTGAATAATATATACATAAAGTAGGAATAATAAAATATGATTTTACTTAAAACAAAATAAGGAGGATATATATGGAGTTTTTTGATAAATTAGGAAAAAAAGCAAGTGAAGCATATAGAATAACAGCTGACAAAACAGGAAAAATTGCCAAAGAAACAAAATTAAAAATTAAAATGGGAGACCTTAAGTCAAAAATAAATGACATATATGAAGAAATAGGTAAAATAGTATATGAAAAACATGTAAAGAAAGAACAAATTGACATAGAGAAAGATTTAATAGAACAATGTACAAATATAGATGTAATGAGTGATGAAATAGAAGCTTTACTAAAAGAATGTTTAGAATTAAAAGATAAAAAGCAATGTTCAAAATGTTTTACTGAAATTGAAAAAGATGCTAAATTTTGTCCAAATTGTGGAATGAAACAAGAGGAAAAGAAAGCTAGAGGTCAAGAAGAAAATCAAAATGGAGTTCATAAAGTGAATGAAGTAAAATCGGAAGAAAAAAGTAAACAGAATGAGGAAGCAAAAGAAAATGAAACTAGACTTACAAAAATAGAAGAAAAACATCTTATTAATTTAGAAAAAAATGAAGAAATAAAGGAAAATGAAAATATTACTAAAGAAAAAGAAGTTACAAATAAATTAAGAGAAGATTGCCAAGAAAATATTAAAGATAAAGAAAATGATAATACAAATAATGATACTGTAAACTTAGAAGAAACCGATAATAACATAGAAAAGACAACAATAATTGAAGTGAATCCTACTCCAGAGAATCTCACAGAAGAGAAAGTAAAAAACATAGGAGCTGACGAAATGGAGTAGAATAAAGAGGGAGAAAATGAAAATAGTAGTTCAAAGAGTAAAAGAAGCAAAAGTTGAAGTTAATAATGAAATTGTAGGAAAAATTGAAAAAGGTTTTTTAGTATTGATAGGAATAACACATACTGATACAAAGGAAAATGCAGATTATTTAGTTAAAAAATTATGTAATTTAAGAGTATTTTCTGATGATGAGGGAAAAATGAATAAAGCTTTAAAAGATATAGGTGGAAAATTACTATTAATATCTCAATTTACATTATATTCAAATTGTTTACAAGGAAATAGACCATCATTTATAGAGGCGGCAAGACCAGAACTAGCAAATGAGTTATATGAGTATTTTTGCGAAGAATGTAGAAAAAAAGATATAGAAGTAGAAAAAGGGATTTTTGGTGCTGATATGCAAGTAACTCTTTTGAATGATGGGCCAGTTACAATAATTATTGAAAAATAAATAGATATCATAAAAAGGCTATCCATAAATAAAAAAGGGTAGCTTTTGAAATATTTTATGATTTTTGCAAAAAACTATTTCTTTATAAAAAAATATGGTATAAAATAAATACAAATTTAAAAGTTTTTGATGTAAAAGAGGGAGATATTAAAAATGAGAAAGTGGAATTCGAGTAAAATAATATCAAATTTAGTTAGAATATTAATAATTATAATAGCTATTTTTCTAATAATAAATAAACAATATGAAAACTTAGGAATATTAGCAATTACAATGGTATTAACATTTTATGATGTTTTAGTAGAAAAATTATTAAAAATAAAATTAGATAACAAATTAAAAAATTCAATAACATTATTTATTTTTGGAGCACAATGCTTAGGTAGTGTACTAGATTTTTACGGGAAATTTTTATGGTGGGACACAATGCTACATACTATATCAGGAGTTATATTCTACTTTGTAGGAACAACAATAATAGAACAAATGAGTAAAAAATGTGGTAATCAAAATATTAATAAAATAATAATAATATCTTTTGGTATTTGTTTTTCCTTAGCCACAGGAGTTGTATGGGAAGTATTTGAATTCGGAGTAGATACATTATTAGGACAAAATATGCAAATAACAGAAGGATTAGTTGGAAGAGAAGCAATAAAAGATACTATGATTGATTTATTCTCAGTAACTGTAGGAACAATAGTGATATCAATATTAGATATTGTTTTGAGAAAAAAGAAAATAGAAGAGGAATAAGAAATGAAAGAAAATAAAGAAAATAAAGAAAATAAAGTAAGAAAATATAGAAAAAGAGACCTAACTGTATATGTTGTATTAAGATTATTGGTAATACTTACAATAGTTATCCAAGCCATTAGAGGAAATTTTGAAAATGTATTTTTATGTATTTTAACATTAATATTATTTACAATACCATCTATTATAGATAAAAAATTAAATATTAAATTACCAAATGCCTTAGAAGTAATAATATTATTATTTATATTTTCAGCAGAGATATTAGGAGAAATACAAAATTTTTATGGAATATTTAAGTTTTGGGATACAATGCTACACACAATAAATGGATTTTTATGTGCAGCAATAGGATTTTCAATGATTGATATCTTAAATAGAAGCCCTAGATTTCATTTAAAAATGTCACCACTATTTGTGGCATTAGTAGCCTTTTGTTTTTCAATGACAATAGGAATATTATGGGAATTTTTTGAATATGGTTCAGATATATTTTTCAAAACTGATATGCAAAAAGATAGAATAATTTCTTCAATATCATCAGTAAGAATTAATGAAACAGGCAAAAATATACCAATAAAAATAAATAATATTGAAAAAGAAGTGATGAGCTATTATGAGAACGGAGAACTAAAAGAAAGAGTGATAGTAGGTGGACATTTAGATATAGGATTAAAAGATACAATGAAAGACCTATTTGTAAATTTCATTGGCGCTGTAGTATTTTCAATAATAGGATTATTGTATATTAAAAATAGAGATGAATATAGATTTGCTGAAAATTTTATACCAACTATGAAGATTAAAGAAGAAAAAGAAATTCATAGTGAAGATACAAAAAAAGAAGGGATATAGAAAATGAAAAATTACTATTTTACATCAGAAAGTGTTACAGAAGGACATCCTGACAAATTAGCAGATTTAATATCAGATGTCATATTAGATGAATGTTTAAAACAAGACGAAAATTCTAAAGTGGCAGTTGAAACATTTTTATCAAGGAATTTAATAACAATAGCAGGGCAAATAACATCAAAAGCTAAGTTTGATATAGAAAAACTTGTAAGAGATACAATAAAAGAAGTTGGCTATGATAATGAAAATACAGATATTGATTACAGAACTTGCAAGATACAAACTAAGATAACAAGGAATTATGTTTGGATATGCAAGCAATGAAACAGAAGAATATATGCCATATGGAATTTATCTTGCACATAAACTATCTAAAAAGTTGACAGAGGTAAGAAAAGAAAAAGTAATTCCATATTTAAGACCTGATGGAAAAACACAAGTTACTATTGAATATGAAAATGATAAACCAAAAAGAATTGAGGCAATTTTAATATCAACACAACATAAAGATGGAATAGAGCAAGAGAAAATAAGAAAAGACATAATTGAAAAAGTAATAAAAACAGTAGTATCAAAAAATATGATGGATGAAAACACAAAAATTTATATAAATCCAACAGGAAGATTTGTAATAGGAGGACCATTAGGAGATACTGGATTAACAGGCAGAAAAATAATAGTAGATACTTATGGAGGATATAGTAGACATGGAGGAGGAGCTTTTTCAGGTAAAGATGCAAGTAAGGTAGACAGAAGTTCAGCATATATGTTAAGGCATATTGCTAAAAATATAGTAGCTAATAATTATGCAGAAAGATGTGAAATACAAGTATCATATGCAATAGGAATGAAAGAGCCATTATCTATATATGTAAATACATTTGGTACAGGAAAGAAAAGTGATGAAGAGATTGCAGATTTAATAAAAGAAAAGTTTGATTTAACACCAAATGGAATAATTAATTATTTACAATTAAAAGAGCCTATCTATACTAAAACAACTAATTATGGACATTTTGGTAAAAAAGATTTACCTTGGGAGAAAGTAATAAAACTATAAAAAAATAGAGATAAACAGTAAAAAAGTTGAAGTTTATATTTTAATACTTGGGAGAAATTTACAAAATATAAAGTTCACAAATAATTCACAAAAGATACAAAAACAAAACATAAAAAAATATTATATTAATAATCATAAACATCCCCTTTTTTTCAAAACAACCTTAATATTTAGTTAAGAATTATAAATATTAAGGTTGTTTTTTGTTGTATAAAATTAATTAGTTTAAAAATCTATCAATTAATTGTGTTCTGCACAAATTTTCAAAACTATCATCTAAAGGCTCTAAAGCTAAATTTTCATCATACTTTCTATCTAGACAATATTTTATAATATAATCGGCAAGTTCAGGATTTTTAGAAAGCAAAGGACCATGTAAGTAAGTAGCAATAACATTATCTAAAAAAAATCCTTCATTAGTATCTCCAAATTTATTACCATTGCCAAATAGAACTTTTCCAAAAGGATTAGTAATATCAAAAGTTTGTCCACCATGATTTTCGAAACCTATAACTTTAGTGTTTTGGTTATTTAGATTAACATCAAGAACAATATTTCCAATACATCTTTTTGCTCTATCTTCAATAGCTTCTGTGTAATAAGGGAAAATGCCTAGGCCATCAATTATATTACCATTGACATCTTTATAATATTTACCAAAAAGCTGATAAGCTCCACAAATTAACAAGAAAAATACACCATTATTTACTGCTGTTTTTATACTATCAGTATATTTTACTAAATCTTCAGATAATATACTTTGTTCATTATCAGCACCACCACCTGCAAAGACTAGGTCATAATCATTAAAATTAGGTGGTACATCGCCAATAGAATATTCATCAATTTTACAAGCAAAACCTCTTTGTTCAAGACGATATTTTAGAACTTGTATATTACCATAATCTCCATATAATTCTAATATATCAGGGTATAAATACAATATTTTTAATTCTTTCATATTTTGTTCAGTCCTTATATAAATATTTAGGTGTTTTTTATTAAAAGGTTACCTATAAACCTTAAAATGATATATTATATAAAGTATATTTCAATAAAATCTATAATTTTTAATGCTTTTGAGATTTTTTTCTTTACTCAAAATATCATATAATTTTTTAGTTTTACAACACAAAGAGAAAAGAGCTTTAGTGTTAAATTTTATTTTTGATTTTTAAAACTTAAAATATTATTTCTAGTAGGTTGTAATGCTGTATAATTTGCTATAACATATTTTGGAGTTATTGTAGAATATAGGCTTTTTACAGCTTCAGATAGATCTAAATAAGGTTCTATTTTTTCTGAATCAAAGCCAGAAGTTTTAATTCTTATAGCAATGTCATAAGCTCTTGTTCCAGCAGTTACAATTCTTTTTACATTGTTTAATTCTTCAAAATTAATATCCCAAATCCATGAAACATCAAAGCCATCAGCTTTATTATCATTTAATACAAATAATAATTCTTTTTCAGAATCATCTTCATTTAATATTCTTAAACTTACATTAGCCCCAGTAGGGTTTTTGGCTAAATTTATAGTAGTATCTATATTATTTATTTTTAAATGTTCTAATCTACCATTATTTAACTCAAAATTAGCTAATGTATTTTTTATAACTTCAGTATCTATATTATATAAAGATGCGCAAGAAATAACAGCAATAAAATTATAAATTATATAAATACTATTTGATTTTATAGTATATAAATCATTACCAACTTCAAAAGTCTTTTTGTCTAAATCAACATTTTTAGCTAATTTATATATTTCATTATCACCATAATTACAATTAGGACATTTGAATTTTCCGATATGGGAATATTGATAATATTCATAATCTAATCTAGTTTTGCAGAAAGGACAGAATTTTCCCTCTCCAGCTTCTTTCATTTCGGCAGTGGCATTAGCATACTTTTCAACACTAAAGTAAAAAACATTATCATTATTAGGATTAGCTTTACCAAGTCTTGCAACATTTGGATCATCATTATTTAATATCAAATTACCATCATAATTTTTTAAGAAATTATAGATTTTTAAAATAAGAGATTCAACTTCTCCATTTCTATCTAATTGGTCTCTAAAAAAATTACCAACTACTAAAGTATCTAACTTGAAATCTTTAAAAACAATAGGAACATATCCTTCATCAACTTCAAATACTAGGAAATCAGCTTTTATTTTACCTGTTAAAGTACAATGTTTTAAAATAGTAGATAAAATTCCAGTTTCCATATTATTACCTTCAAAGTTACTAATTACTTTCTTTCCAGAATTTTTAAGAACTGCACCAATTGCATTATTAATCATAGTTTTTCCATTTGTAGATGTAACAGCAATTACAGGACAATCTACTTTAAAATATTTGAAAATATCAGGATTCCAGTCAAAAGCAAATTTTCCTAATAAATTACCACCATTTTTACCACAAATTTTTAAGATAAAATGTAGTATTTTTATAGCTAGTATAATAAAAAAGTTTTTCATAAGTATACACCTCGTAATTTAAATTTACTTGGATTATATCATAGTGTGTGAAATTTAGGAATAGAAAATATAAATTTTGAGTTATTTAATTTACCCAATATTACATTTTTATTACAAAAAAGGAAAAGTATTGAAAGAAAAAGAGTGGTATGCTAAGATATGAATGAAAATATAAAAAGGGAGAAAATATGAATACAAAAACAATAAATGATAAAAGCCTTGTGTATGTAAGAGAAAGACACTTTAGTGAAATAAATATTTGTAATAATGTAATATATAAAATAAAAAAGATAGTAATATAAGCCTGAAATAAATAGGTTTTTATTGCTGTATTTTTATATTTTAGGAAAATTTTTACTTTTTTATTGTACTGAAAAAATTATTTTTTAATTTGACCATATACAAGATTTTTCCATATACAACAAGTAAAATAATTTTGAAAAGGACCAATAATAGCTTTGCTTGTTTAGTTTAGCTACTTTTTCTAATACAAAATACATAGTTATTAACTTTATAGAGCTTATATATATAAAACTAATAAAAGAGAGGAGAGTGAAAGCATCCAATAAGTATAGAAATAAAATACCACAAAATGAAAAATTAGTAAAATAAAATACAAGGAAAGAAGGAGATAAAAATGAAAATATCATTAAAAAATAATACAGGAATAACTTTAATAGCATTGGTAATAACAATAATTGTACTTTTAATCTTAGCAGGAGTAAGTATATCAATGTTAACAGGCGACAATGGAATATTAACACAAGCAACTGAAGCGAAAAAAGAGAACATAAAAGGAAAAGAAAAAGAACAAATAGGATTAGCATGGCAAAGTTTAAAATTAGGTAGGCAAGCAGATAATAAAATAGATCCAATATCAGATACAGAATTAAAAAATCAATTAGTTGCAGATGGAGAAAAAGAAAATAATGTAGAAGTAACAGGAGGAACAGAAAAGTTAACAATAAATTATAAAGATAGTGGAAATTCATATACAATAGACCAAGATGGAAAAATAGAGAGCGAAGAAAAAGATAAAATTGGAAAATTGTCAGAAGTAGCAAATGTTGGCGATTATGTGAATTACAATGTGGAATATACTAATGTGGATTTAGAAGGATATGGAAAATTAAAAGATAATATTGGAACAGGATGGAGAATATCATATATTGATCGTGAAAATGATATTGTAAAGTTGATACCAGAAGGAATGCCTTTGTTAGAAACAAAAGAAAGTGATATAGGTAATTTAGTGGATGATACAGTTGCAACAGAAATTAACTTAATGGAATTAGAAGATATTAAAAAAATTTGTGAACAAAGTGTTCTGGAATTTACAGACGATACGATATACGGGGAGGGTCTAGATCCTTATACTGGAGGTCCACTTATAGTACTTAATAGATACGAAATAAATAATGATATATTGGATTTAATTTGTATAGGTGCTACATATAGAATAAATACAATAGGAAAACATATATATGGTGATTCATATAAAATGAGTGTTCATCCTGAAGGAATAGACACAGAGGCAGTTGTTTACTATGATCAGACTTGTGGCGAAGAAAATTATACTTATGGTATACGTCCAGTAATAACTCTTAAAGCAGGAATTGAATTTAAAGGTGGGGATGGTACAAAGTCAAATTCTTTTAAAATATATTAATAAAATGGGGATTTATATACATGAATAAAATAATTAATAAAATTAAGCAATATAGATTTATAATAATCTTAATAATATTATTACTCATTAAGATAATAATTGTACAAGTTCAACCGTTAAATGCTAAATATAGCATGAAATATGATGACCAACTAATGGTAGAAATGGCAGATAATATTGTTAATGGAAAATGGCTTGGAGAATATAATTCAAAAACATTAATAAAAGGGGTATTTACCCCTTTATTCATTAGTATTACTTATTTTTTACATATTCCATTTTTAATAGGAAAAGAAATATTTTATGGTATAAGTTGTTTAGTTTTTATATTAATCTTAAAAAATAAAATAAAAAATGAAATAATATTAATATTAGTATATATTGTTATATTATTTAACCCAATTGAATATTCAAATGATATTTCAAGAGTATATAGAGATGGAATATATATGTCGCTTATTATGTATGTATTGGCTTTTTCTATTGGAATATTTTTATCAAGAAAAGAAAATATCAAGAACCAAATTAAATATTTTATAGGTATGGGCTTTTCTATATCTGCAACTTATTTATGTAGAGAAGAAAATATATGGTTATTTCCATACCTTATCATTATGCTAGGAGCAACACTTCTTCCAATAATAATTGATAAAAATTTAAAAAATAAAAAGAAGAGAATAGCAGTATATATAATACCAATTATGATTTTTTTTATAACCGTTAATATTATATGTATGTTAAATTATAAATATTATGGTGTTTATACATTAAATCAATATTGGGGAGTACCATTTAAGTCAGCATATGGAGCGTTAACAAGAGTTGAGCCTAATGAAAAAAAAGAAAGAGTTCCTGTTAATAAAGATACATTACAAAGATTATATCAATATAGTTCTAAACTAGCAGAATTACAAGAATTTTTTGAAAGTGTAGAAGGCAAAAGATGGGAAATGTGTGGAGAAAAGATAGATGAAGAAATAAATGGAGGATATTTTCATTGGGCTTTAATGCAGGCAGTAGAAAGCAAGGGATATTACCAAAATGCTAAAATGGCAGACAATTATTACAAAGAATTAGGAAAAGAAATAAATGACTTATGTGATAATAAGACAATAAAGTCAAAGGAAAATAAAATAATAAGCAACACATGTTATTTTGACTTTCAAGACATTTGGAAAGTTATTACAAAAATTCCAAAAACGATAAAATATCAATATGGATTATCAAAGGTAGAAATAACAGTATCAAATCCGGGAAGTGTTGTCGGATTTGAAAATGAAAAAGAAAAACGTAATCAAATGGAAAAAATGACAAATCAAGAAATAAAAACTGTTACACACTATATAAATAAATGGAATAATATCAGGTTAAAAATATTAGATGTTATTAAAGATTTATATGCTTGTTTTAACAAATATCTAATATATATTTCAACTTTTTTGTTTATATTTTTTATTATTATCAATATAAGAGATTTGAAAAGAATATATGAAGAAACAATTATTTTAATTTCTTTATTAAGTTTGTATATGAGTAGAATTTTTGTAATTACTTTTTCTAGTGAAATGATGTTTAAAGAAGCTTTAAATGTTTCATATTTATCTTGTATATATAATATACAATTTTTATTTTCACTTCTTGCAATAATATTTTTTGTACAAACTATTAGGAGGAAATATAATGAAAGAAAAAATAAAATTAACAATACTAATTCCAGCATTAAATGAAGAGAAAACTATAGAGATAGTAATTAAAAAGGCACAAAAATGGATTGAAAAAAATAATGTGGAAGGTGAAATACTTGTAATAAATAATAGCAGTACAGACAAAACGAAAGAAATAGCAATAAAAAATAAGGCGAAAGTTATTGATTTAGATAAAATAGGATATGGAAATGCTTTAAGAACAGGAATTAAAAATGCAAAAAGTGACTATATAATTATGGGAGATGCAGATGATAGCTATAATTTTTTAGAATTAAAAGATTTTGTAAAAAACTTAGAAGAAGGATATGATTTAGTAATAGGAAATAGATATAGCAATATGGAAAAAGGCGCAATGAAGTGGAGTCATAGATATATAGGAACACCAATATTGACAAAAATGCTAAATAAAAAATACAATCTAAATTTGAAAGATATAAATTGTGGACTAAGAGGAATGAAAAAAGATAAAATATTAGGATTAGATTTAAAAAGTGAAGGAATGGAATTTGCGAGTGAAATGATTATAAAAGCTAAAAAAGCTAATTTAAAAATAAAAGAGATTCCTATAAATTTTTATAAAGATAAGAGAAACAAAAAATCTAATTTAAATACAGTAAGAGATGGAATAAGTCATCTAAAAACAATTATAAAAGGCTGAAAAGTATCCAATATCTTATTTTTATTATAAATTAACAATCTATTGATTTTTATTACACCAAATAGTAAAATAATAAAAAATCAATAAATAAGGAAGTAAAAAATGAAATATACAAATAGAAAAAAACTATCAAAAATCAACATAAAGCCAAATAACATATGCTATATAATAGACTTTGACAGAACATTAACCAAAGAAAATTGTGAAGACTCTTGAGATGCAGTTGCAAGTAAGAAAATATTTGGAGAAGAGTTAGCAAAAGAATTAAATAAATTATATAAAAAATATGGACCAATAGAAGTAAATTATAAAATTTCTTTTGAAGAAAAAGAGAAATATATGATAGAATGGTATCAAAAGTGTATGGAAACATACTATAAATTTAAATTAACAAAAGACAAAGTAGAAAAATCCATAAAAACAAGTAATATAGAGTTAAGAAAAAGTGTAATAGAATTTTTGAATTTTACTAAAGAAGAAAAAATACCTATAATAATATTATCAGCAGGAATAGGAAATACAATAGAAGAAATGTTAAAACAAAATTCATGTTATTTTGAAAATATACATATAATAAGTAATTTTATAAAGTTTGATAATAAAGGTTATATGTTAAAATATGAAGGAGATTTAATTCATTCCTTAAACAAAAATATAGACGAAATAAATCAGAAAGAAATAATAGATGTAATAAAAAGTAAAGAATATAGAGTTGTAATAGGAGATTTAATAGAGGATATAAAAATGGCAGGGGATTATCCTGAGGAAAAATTAATAAAAATAGGATTTTTAAATCAAAATGTGAAAGAAAATTTAAAAAAATATAAAGAAAAATTTGATATAGTACTAACTAAAGAAAGTCAAGACTTTAAAAAGATAAAAGAAATAGTTAAATAATGTTAAGAGACTTAAATTTTAAAACTTCATAGTTTTTTTATACGAGGACAACAAGAAGGTTCCTATTTGTATTAACTGTCTACTTTTCAAACAGCTAATGCAATAGAAACCTTCTTAAATTTAACTTATAACCTTAAGATTAACTTTAACCTTGGATTAAATCCAATCTCCATATTTTCTAATATAAATTTTCTTAGCAAATAATGCAAGTATACAATAGAAGAAAGTAATCACAAAAATCATAACAATATATTTAAAGGCAATAGGTACTAATCCAATTATACTTCCTAAGGTAGTAAAAGGAACTATAAGTCCAATAATTATAAGAAGTATTGAAGAAAAATAAACCATTTTATGAGCATTACTTTGGATAAATGGTATTTTAGAAGTTCTAATAATATGCATACCAACTAAATTAGAAACTATACTATAACTAAACCAAACAGTTTGGAAAGTAGCTGCTTCTCTTATACCAAAGATAAACCATAAGCTTGCAAAAACTACTAAATCAAATATTGAACTTATTGGACCCATAAATAGCATAAAATTTTTTAAACTTTTTATACTAAAAGTTTTAGGTTTTTTAATAATATCATTATCAACATTATCAAAAGGTAGAGTCATCTGACCAAAATCATAAAGTAGACTTTCCACTAATAGTTGAATAGGAGTCTCAGGTAAAAATGGTAAAGCAACACTTGCAACAATCACAGATAGAACTTCTCCAAAGTTAAAGCTTGTTGCCATTTTTATATATTTCATCAAATTAGCAAAAGTTTTTCTACCTTCAGTAACTCCATCTAATAAGACATTCAAATCTTTTTCAAGAAGAATTATATCAGCAGATTCTTTGGCAATATCTACTGCTGTATCAACAGATATACCAACATCAGAATTTGTAAGTGAAGGACTATCATTTATTCCGTCACCCATATAGCCAACAACATTTCCAGCTTCTTTTAGAAGTCTAACAATTCTTGCTTTTTGAATAGGAGAAAGTTTAGCAAAGATATTATTTTTCTTTAATAATCTAGAAACTCCTAAATCAGAAAGTTTATCAATTTGACTTCCTAAAATAATTTTTCTTGACTTAATTCCAACTCTATCACATACTGATTTAGTTACTTCTGCATTATCTCCTGTTAATACTATTACACGAATTCCAGCAGAGTTCATTTTAAGAATAGATTCTTTTGCAGATTCTTTAGGTGGGTCTAAAAATCCTATAAAACCTAGTAAAACCATATTTTTTTCATCTTTTACATCAAAAT
>CAUWFY010000004.1:0-25888 GCA_963558115.1 uncultured Clostridia bacterium | reverse complement strand
ATTTATCTCTATTTTTATTCATTTATGCCATTGCGAGGAACGAGCAATTTAGTACGATGGTAATTACCAATGCTATTAATGTAATACCTTTTTCACCTATTCCCTTATTCACTCTTAATCCTCCTCTTATGTATTGTTTATTATATATATCATAAATATACCAAAATATTTTAAAAAGTGCAATACTTTTGTCTGGTATTTTTAGGATTACTTTTGTGAGACAATTATAATAATTTATAATTAACTATTTCAAGGAGGATTTATTATGTTTGAAATTTCTAAATATAAAAAAAGTAATGTTAAAATTTCTATTAGATTACCTGAAAATATGAATGATACATTAAGAAAAATAGCTCAAAAAGAAAATATGAGTTTTAATAATGTAATTGTAAGTTGTATTCAAAATTCTTTAGATGAAATGGATTTAAAAAAATACGATAATGTTGATATTTATAACGATACTAATTTAGTTAAAAAATAAGTATACTTCAAAAAAGCTTCCTAGCACCTCTTAAATAATATAAAAGACTATTCTAGAATATAAATATATTTTACACTCTAGAACAGTCTTTTATTCATTTCAAATTCAAGATTTTTTCAAATAAAATTTTAAGTTTACATATAATTTTATTCAATCTTTACTATATAATCCGGATTTCTATTCTTCATTCTCAAAAATCTGATTAAATTCTTGTTCATTTATTTTTTCTTTTCTTAATAAAATCTCAGCAATCTCATCTAATTTATCTCTATGCTCTCTTAATAATATCTGAGCATCATTATATGCTGTATCTATCAATAGTTTAACTTCTTGTCCAATTCTATCTCCAATATTCTCTCCAAACATTTGAATTTCGTATGGTTCTTTTCCTTGGAAATCTATTGGACCTAGTTTATCACTCATACCATATTTTGTTACCATATCTCTTGCTATTTGAGTTGCTACTTCTATATCATTACTTGCTCCTGTTGATATATCGTCTAAAACAAGTTTTTCTGCTGCTCTTCCTCCTAATAATGCTATTAATTTTTCTTGCATTTCTGTTTTTGAAATATAGTATTTGTCTTCATTTGTCTTATACATTGTATATCCACCAGCAACACCTCTTGGTATTATTGATACTTCTTTTACATTTGTTTGAGTTGGTAAATATCTACTTACTACTGCATGTCCTGCTTCGTGGTATGCTGTTAATTTTTTATCTTTATCTGATATTATTCTATCTTTCTTTTCTAGTCCAACTGTAACTTTTTTTACTGCTTCTTCTATATCGTCATTTTCTATTTCTTCATGTTTATTTTTAGTAGCAATAATTGCTGCTTCATTTAAAATATTTTCTAATTCAGCTCCTGTAAATCCAGCTGTATCTTCTGCAATACTTTCTAAGTTTACATCCTCTGATATTCTTTTATCTTTACTATGAATTTTTAATATTTCTAATCTTCCTTTTAAGTCTGGTGTTGGTATTGTTATTTGTCTGTCAAATCTTCCTGGTCTTAATAATGCTTTGTCTAACATTTCTGGTCTATTTGTAGCTGCTAATACTATTATTGTTTCTTCTGAACCAAATCCGTCCATTTCAACTAATAATTGATTTAATGTTTGATTATTTTCTGATTCTGCTCCACTGTTTGATGTTCTTCTTGAACCTATTGCATCGATTTCATCTATAAATACTATACATGGTGCTAGTTTTCTTGCTTTATCAAATAGCTTTCTAACTCTTGATGCTCCTAAACCTGCAAACATTTCTATAAATTCTGAACCACTCATTGAAATAAATGGAACATCTGCTTCTCCAGCAATTGCTTTTGCTATTAGAGTTTTACCAGTTCCTGGCTTACCATATAATAATACTCCTTTTGGAATTCTTGCTCCCATTTTTGTGAATTTTTCTGGCTCTTTTAGAAATTCTACTATTTCTTTTAATTCACCTTTTTCTTCTTCTAGTCCTGCAACATCATCAAATCTTATCTTTGTTTTTCTTTCAGTTTCATCATAAATTTTTCCTTTTTCTCCAAGACCTTGCATTTTAAAAATCATAACAAATAATGCAACCATTATTGCTGTAGGTAAAAATGAAATAATAGCACGTGGTAGTTGTGCAAAAAAGCTTTGTGGTTTTTGTACTAATTCTATTTCGTTTCCTTCTGCTACTTTTGTTTGAATTAAAGTTATAAATGCTTCTGTATCTGGTATTAATGCCTTTTTTTCCTCTTCCTCATTTTTCATTTTTACTTTAGCATTTTTACTTCCTGTTGTTAGTTCAACTTTTTCTACATTTCCATATGATATTTCTTTTATCAAGTTTGTATATGCTAAGGTATTTTTATCTTCTTCTTTTTTATCTTTCATTAAATATACTGTTGTTACTATTAATACTGCCAATAAAAGTAATAGTATTATTATTAACCAAAGATTTTTTTTGTTCTCTTTTTTATCTTTATTTTGATTTACTTTTTCTTTATCTTGATTCATAATTTCTTTTCGTATAATTTTTTATTATACGAATTTCTCCTTTCCTCACTTTTTATTATTTGCTTTTTTTATTTTTTCTTTTATAAACTCATTACCTTTAGGCATTTTGTCCCTCTGGTTCTTCACCATTTTCTTTTTTTTCTTTCTTATCTTTATTATCTTTTTGATTTTCTTTCTTTTCTTCAGTATTCCCTCTTTCTTCATTCTTTTCATCTTTGTTATTTTCTAATTCTTTTTTCACAATTTTTTGTGCTTCAACTATTTTCATTAATTCTGCTTGTTTTTTTATAAATTCAGATTTCATAATCATTATTGCTGCAATTAAGTAAATCGTTGCAACTGCAATATACATTACTTGGAAATATTCAATAACAAATCCTGTAAAAATGTTAACTACTAGGTATATTATATTTAATATTACTGAAAGAGTTATTGCATATATTGACATATTAAATATAGGGGCATATCTCATTTTCATTTTTAGCACTGATGCAGCTAAAAAGCCTAATACACTTATTAGTAATACATATGATAAAGTTGTTATAAAGTACATAATAAATCCATAAACAAATAAAGTTAAGAATACATTTACAACTAATATTAATACATTAGTATTAGTTTTTAAATTTACCACATCTTCTTTTGAAAATTCTTGTATTCCTGAAGCTCCCAAAATATCTGTATAGTTATATTGAATAGCTCCATCTGTCACATTATTTTTTATTATTATTTTATCTTTAGTTACCACAATTCCTCCACTATTTTTGTTTATTGAATTTAAGTAACTATTTATTTCTTCTTGCGAATCAGTTTCAGTATCTATTATTATTTTTTCAATATCTTCTCTTTCAAAAATTATTGGCTCTTGATTATTTTCTACATTCAATTTCCCTTCTTTATATGAAAAGTTTGGAAATTCATTTTTTATATAATCTAATCCATTATTTAACTCAGTATATGTTTGATATGTTAACCAAACTGAAAGAATAACAGATATTATAATTACTAATTTAGCTAAATAAGCTACTGCTTTTCCAACACCATCTATTGCCATTTCTGGATATTTTTCTATTTTTGTTATAGAATACCATATTTTTTTAAAGAAACTTTTTCTATTCTTTTTTTCATTAACATTTTCTTTTTGTTGTTCTTCTTTTCTTTCCTCTTGCTTCATTACCTATACTCCCTTCTTATTTTAGAGTCTACATATTTAGGATTTATATTAAATACTACCTTATCTCCTACTTTTATATCTTTGTTAGTTATATCACAAATAATATGATATGTCCCTACTCTACCTAAAATAGGAAATTTTCTATTATTTATAGTTACAAACATTTGCTTTTTTCTAAATAAGTCTTTTATATCTCCTACAATATATCTTAATTTATCAATAAATCTAAACATATCTCTATCAGTTGTAATATTTATTCCATCCATATATCCACATGGTATTATTGCAATTCTAGTTTCTTTTTTTGTCTTATAAGTATTAGAATATCCAATATTAAATCCCTTTGGTAATTCCTTTATTTCAGTTACTTCTGATTCCAACTGTGCAATCTTTTTTAGACCTAATGTATTTTTAACTGATAATCTTCCTAAAAATGCTGAACCTATTCTTACTGCATTCAAATGCATATTAGGAAATTTTACAAAAGCTGATGAGTTACATATGTGAAGCATTCCTGGAGCTATTCCATTCATTTTTAAAACTTCAACAACATCTATAAATCTATTAAATTGTTCTTTTGTATATTTATCATCATAAAAACTTATTGAAAAGTGTGAAAAAGTACCTTCTATTTTTATATTTTTTAGGTCTTTTAAAGTTTCTATCATTTCATCTCTATTTTCATATACAAAGCCATATCTTCCAAATCCTGTATCAATTTTTAAATGTGCTTTTATCTTTTTTCCTAATTTCTCTCCTATTTTTTCTGCTATTTTTACATCAGCTTTAGAACCTAGTGTAATTATTATATTATTATTTACTAATTTTTCTACATCTTCTTCTACACTCATTGTTGATAACATTAATATATCTTGTTTAATTCCTGCTTCTCTCAATTCTAAAGCTTCTTCAATTGTAGCAACTGCAAAATATGAAATACCATTATCAATTAAAAACTTAGTAAGTTCTACTAATCCTAATCCGTAGCCATTTCCTTTTACTACTGCAATTATTTTTACTGAATTCCCCAAATCATCTTTTTCATTTTTATTTGCATGTTCTTTTATTCTCTCTATATTATGTACTAAATCCTTTTTTTGTATAACTAATGATTTCATTTTTACTATCATTCCTTCCATTTAAGGCACAAATTAGAATGAATAATTTATAAAATTTAGATATTATTCAAGCCTATCTTTTCTATTAATTTTGTAATTTATTTATTTTCACAGTCTATTTATTTTTGTAATTTATCTATTGTCGTCGTAATCTATTTATTTTTATTTTTTAATTTCATTTTCATTTGTCTTAAAGTTCTAAATGCTTTTTCTGAAAATTTGTATAATTTATATTTTAATGGTTTAAATGGTAAATATACTTCTCCTATAAATTCTGTAAAAGTAGCTCCAAAACCTTTTTTAAATCTATATAAACCATATTGAGGATGATTTTCGTCAACAACTCCAGATACTCCTCTAAAGTCATATACATCATCTTTTCTTGCTATTGCCATTTTTATCATTTCCCATTGCAATAAATAATTTGGCATTAAATTTCTGTAGCTATTACTACTTGCTCCATATAGATACCAAGTTTTATTACCATAGAATATTGGAATTACTCCTGAAATTGGCTCATCATTGTAATATGCCATTAATATTTTCATATGGTCAGGTCCTAGGCAATCATACATTTTTTCAAAATACTCTAATGGTCTAATAATAAAGCCATCTCTTGAACCTGTTTCTATCATTATTTTATGGAAATCTTTTAAATCTTCTTTTGTTCCCTCTTTAACAACTACGCCTTTTCTTCCAGCTAATCTGATATTATATCTCCATTTTTGATGAAACCCTGCCATTATTTCTTCTTCTGTTTTATCTTTTATATCTAATCTAAATACATATCTTGGTTGTATTTCATCTTTAAAATCTTTAGCATCATCTTTTATCTTATATCCTAATTCTGTAACAACTTTTCTAAATTCTTCATCACTACTTAAAATATCTGGTTCAATTCTTAAAACTATTGCATTATATTTTTTAGCAAGTTCTTTTGCACCATCTGTTAATTGTTTCATTACTTCTATGTCATGAATATCACATACTGGTCCTCTTGACGAATACATAATATTACCAAAAATAGGCATTTTTCTAATCCATACACATAGAGAACCAATTATATTTCCTTTGTCGTCTTCTGCAAGTATAACTTCTGGCTTCCAGTTAGGTTTCTTCACTTCTGCCCATTCTAAGGATTGTTGAAAATTACATCTTTCATGCCCTTCTAAAAACTTTTTATATTCTTCTTTCGATTTATCATCTGTCACAAATCTCATTATTATTTTTTTCCTCCTAATTTATTATTTACAATACTACTGTATTTTACACCAATATGTACTTTTTTACAAGTAAATTTCAAGTAAATGCAAAAATGATTTTTGTCCCCGACCCCAAAATCACCATTCAAGTCAGATTCAAAAATCATTATAATTAATCATTCATTTCTTTTTCTCCATTATATTCATTAACTAAATACAATGGTCTATTTTTTGTCTCATTGAATATTCTTCCTAGGTATTCTCCGACAATTCCAAACAACAATATTTGTATTCCTGAAAAGAATAATATCAATAATATTATTGATTGATATGCTTGTATAGGTTGATCTACTACAAAACATTTTGCAATAACATATACAAAATACCCAAATAAAACCATAAATGTTGGTATTGCAATAAATGTAGATATTCTTAAAGGTGATGTTGTAAGTGATGTTATTCCATCTATTGCTAAATCCATTAATTTACCATAATTCCATTTAGTTGTTCCAGCAACTCTTGGGTCTCTATCATATAAAACTTCTTTCTTTTTATATCCTATCCAACTAAACATACTCTTTGTATTTCTTTGAGATTCTCTTAGTTTTTTTAGTGCATTTACACATCTTCTATCTAGTAGTCTAAAGTCTCCTGTATCTTCTTGTATCTCAACTCTTGTTACATGTTGTAACACTTTATAATACATTTTAGAAGTAAATTTCTTTAGCCAAGTTTCACCTTTTCTAGATTTTCTTTTTGCATATACATCATCATAGCCTTCTTCCCAGTATTTAACTAATTCTGGTACTAATTCTGGTGGATCTTGTAAATCTGCATCCATAAATATTACACAATCTCCTGTTGCATAATCAAGTCCTGCTATCATTGCAATTTCTTTTCCAAAATTTCTTGCAAAATCAACATAGCAAATTCTTTCGTCTTTTTCTCTTAATTCTTTTATAATTTCTATTGTCTTATCTTTACTTCCGTCATTTACAAATAATACTTCGAAATCATAATTATTTAAGTTTTCCATAAGTTTTGTTAATCTTTCATACAATATTGGTAATGATTCTTCTTCATTATAAGCTGGTATTATAATACTTATTTTTTTCATAACTGCTACTTCCTTTTCTTAATTATTTTATTGTCTATTTATAGACCTTTTCTCTAAATTTTTTAGCCTATAGCTTTATCTTATGCATTTTTAATTGAATTTTTATTATATATTTTTATTAACTTATTATGATTACTATATAGATTTCTTTAACAATTCACCTAGTGGTCTTTTTTCATTTAATCTTTTTATAGTTTCTGCAAATAGTGGTGCAATAGATACTACTTTTATTTTATCTATTTTTTTATCTTCTGATAAAGGAATTGTATTTGTTATAACCAATTCTTTTATAGGTGATTTTTCTATTCTTTCTATTGCTGGTCCTGAAAGAACTCCATGAGTACAAGCTGCATATACTGCATCTGCTCCAAATTCTTTTAATACTCTTACTGTTTCCATCATTGAACCTGCTGTATCTATCTCGTCATCAAAAATTATTGCATTTTTTCCTTTTACATCTCCTATAATGGTTGTCCCAATTGCTTTATCATTATTTCCATCTCTTCTTTTGTCAAGCATTGCTATTGGACAATTAAAAAATTCAGAATATTTATATGCTTTTTTTGAACTTCCTGCATCTGTTGCAACTATAACTTTATTATCTAGTTTTTTATCTTCAAAGTATTTTTCTAATAATCTTTCTGCTGAAAGTCTATCACAATTTATTTTGTCAAAATATGCTTGTATTGCCGGATTATGAAGATCACAAGTAATAACTCTTGTTGCTCCTGCTGCTTCTATTAATTTTGCCATTAATTTAGCTGTTATTGGAACTCGTGGTTGGTCTTTTTTATCTGACCTAGAATAAATATAATATGGCAATACAACATTTATATTTTTAGCTGATGCTCTTTTTACTGCATCAATAGTTATTAATAATTCCATTATTCTTTCATTTACTGGTGGTGTATTGCTTTGTACTAGATATACATCTTGTTCTCTTACTGTTTCTAATACTTGTACAAAATTATTGTCGTTTTTAAACTTCATTCTATTTATTTTTCCCATAGGTAAGTCTAAATAATCACAAATTTCTTTTGTGAATGGTTCTGCATATTCACTACATGCAAAAATTTTTATATTTTCCATATTAAAATTCTTCCTTTCTCACTTATCTAAAAGTTCCTTAATTTATAAATATTATTTTTCTAAGACATTTTTTGTATTTTAATTTTATTTAATATTGAACTATTGCTTCTAATATTTCTCTATCTGATAATTTTTTATTCTTGTTAGTTGTTACTTCAAGTATAATTTGATTTTCTTTTTCGTATATTTCTAGTATTTGAGTTGGATCCATATCTTCAAATGGATATTCTACAATTTCTCCCGAGATATAATCTCTCTCATAAGCTTTTCCTGTAATATTTATTATATATAGTTTATCTGATTTTATCATATTTTCTATTTTTTTTGATATTGCATTTTCAGCACTAAAATCAATTTTTAAATAACCTTCATTAGTTACACTAAAATTTCCGTATACCATTATTTTTTAATAATCCTAAAAATGTTTCTCTTGACTGATTAGATATCCATATTCCTGTAGTATTAGGAATCTTTTTTAGTATTTCATTTAATTCATTTTCTTTAGGCTCCCCATTTTTTATTATTCCAGCTAAATCAACATTAAATTGAATTTCTGGTTTTATTTGAAGAATTTTTCTTCCTCCCGGCTCTTCTTCTATTCTATAAATATCAGTATTAGCTGTTGCATTTATTTCTTTTTTTATTTTTTCTACTTCTTCAGTTGTATATTGATAAGAACTTGAATTATCTATAAAATTAGCATTTACATTTTCTTCATTATTTTTACTTTCTACTAATGCTGTATTTTCTATATCATTATTTTTTTTATCATCTTTTCCTAAATTATTTAATTTTATCATGAATATAGCTAATATAATTATTAGAACAACAATTATACAAATTATTAAAGATTTTTTATTCATACATATCTCTCCTAAAAATTATACATTACTTCATTATAATAACATTTTTCTCTAAATTATTCAACTTTTTATTAATTTTTCTTTTATTCTTTACTGCCTAATATTACTTATTGTAGAGTAGCTCTATATTATTTACGTTTTGATTTTTTATCAGCAATTATAACTACTCCACCAATTATTAAAACAACTATTAATGTTATTAACATTACATTTATTCCTCTACTTTTGTCTTCTGGTTTATCAGAACGATTTTCTACTTTTATTGTATATACTTTTAAATTTCCATTTTCTGCAATAACATTCACATTAACAAATTGTTGTTCAGGAGTTATTTCTATTACTCCTGCACCTTCTACTTTAGCTTTTCCATCATCTGGCTCTGCTATTATATTTAATTTTTTTACTCTACTTTTATTATCAACATATACTACATAATTATATTGTTGCATATTAAATTCTGGTTCTAATTTATATCCCTCTACTTTTAAAAATTTCAAATAATTATTTCCTGATTTTTCTATATTTTCTTGTATTGTATTACTTGAATTTTGCTCTTCTTTTATCTTATTTTCTTCATATTTTTTAGCTTCTTCTTCCCCTTCTTCTGAAGTAAAATCTGCTTTTCCTGCACTATTAGGTGGTACTGGTATATCAACTAATTTTCCTGCTGCATATACAAGACTATACATTCCTGTGACAAATAAAAATATTATTCCTATTGCCAATATCTTTTTTTTATTTTTCATAATTATTTTCCTTCCTTGCTTGCTTCATATATTTAATTTTTTAAATTGGTTTTACTTATAACAATTTGTATAAATCCTAAAAACAATATAAAAACTTTTACATAATAGAAAATGGTAAACTAATTACTATATTAATTTACCATTCCCCTTTCAAATTAATCTGTTTTCACTAAATAATTAGTTGCTACAAAGCCTTTTGTTCCATCATCAAAAATAACTATATCCCATGAATAACCTTCATAATTGTATTTATTTGTCATAATACGTGTTCCTTTTGTTCCGTCTCCTACACTTCTTATAACATCATAGCTAGTTCCTGGTCCTGTTCTTACATTTGTTCCAGTACCATCATTTGTTTTTACTTTAACTCTATCTTTACAGTTTGTTTCATCTTGAATAATTTGTAAGTTATCTCTTGAGCAATATCCTATATTTCCTGATGGTGCTATAACCTTGTGCCATCCATTTGATAGTCTTTCAATTGAACATAGTACTGAACCAGTTGGCATTCTTTCTATTAGTGCTCCTGACGTAGAAGGTTCTTTTCTTAATGCTAATCCCATATCAGTATCAACAACTTTTACACTAATTGGTCCTTTATCTGAACTTGGAATATTATCTCCTCCTTGTCCTGTTGGTCTTTCTGAAATTGTTTTTGGCATATTTTCATAAACAGGTATTACGAATTTTATTCTATTATCTAATGTATTAGTATCTACATAACAACTTCTTAATATATCTGCTTCACTATATGCTGCTGACAAGTTTTGCATATATTGGTGGTTATAGAATCCTCCTCCACTTGCTGGATTTACGTCAAATTTATTTAAGTATAATGTATGTTGTTTTACATCTATATACCCACTTTTTACTATTTTCATTCCACCTTCAATTCCTTTTACCATAGTGTCCCAGCCTTCTTTCTTAGCTCTAGCTAATGCTGTTTCTACATCATTTCCTACGACTGCTCCTATATTAAATGGATTATAATATTTTTTTCCATCTCCACCATCCATTTCTAATGTTGCTGAACCATTTCTTCCTTGTTCTTGGAATAATCTTGCAATTATGTAATATGGATTAATATTATTGTTTTCACATAATCTTCTAAGGTCTTCAGCATAATTATTTAAAAATGTTCCATTTACTTGATATTGTATTGAATCTCTTGTTGCTCCACTACTTGCATAATTTCCTAAATCAACAAATTGAAATACATCAACATCATTTAAGAAATTTCTTGGATCCATAAAATATGCAATTCCTTTATATGAAGCTGAAGCCCAAGTTTTACTGTTATCAATATATGGATTTGGAGCTATCCAGTCACCTTTATATGTTGGTGTATAAACTAAATTTGCTTGTTTATTTGCATATTCGTATTCACCTTTTACTGCTGCATTAAAATCTAAACCAGTATATAAAATTTCAAATTCCCAATTAGGATGTTCTTCAACTAATTTATTTATTGTACTTTCTATTTCTGGATATTTATTTGAATCTATATTTACTCCAATATATGTTTTATATAAATAATACATTTGTCTATCATTATCTCTTTTTAAACCTTCTAATATAATTTTAGAACCATTTTGTATAGTATTTTCTATACTTATTGCTAAGTCTGGTCGTGTTATAGGAGAAATAGTCCATCCATTTATTTTACTATCTCTTATCAACCATTTTTGTCCTAATTCTCCTCTATATTCATCTTGTACAATTTCTATTCCGTTTGTAATATTATTCTTTTTAACAGTTAAACTTTTATTAGTGTGACCTGCTAATATTTTATAATAGCCATCAATATATTCTATTTTAAATTTTTGAGCTGTTGAATTACCATAAGTCCATATATCTAATTTAGCATTGTTTTCTCTACTTCCTCCTGCTACTTCTATTGCTTTACTGCTATCAGCTCCTACTGCTATTTCATATATTCCATTTTCTATTGTCTTTTTTACATCTACTGTTTTAATAAAATAAAACATTTGATTATTATTTATTTGATTTTTTGACAATATTAGTTTTGAACCATTTTGAATTGCACCTTCAATACTTATTGTTAATTCTGGATTACTTAATGGCGATATTAACCATCCATTTTTTCCACTATCTTTTATTAACCATTTTTGCCCATCTATTCCTTTATAATCTGATTGTATTATTTCTGTTCCTTCTTTTATACTATCTCCTTTTGCTGTTAAACTTTTTCCTGTGTGTTTTGCCGTTATTTTATAAAAACCTTCTTTATATTCAATATTAAATTTTTGTGCATCTACATTTCCATAATCCCATATTCCTATTTTAGCACCATTTGAAGTATCACTTCCTGCTACTTCTATTCCCTTGTTTGGATTTGCTCCTACTAAGATTTCATATGTACCATTACTTTGAGTTTTTTCTAATGAATTTATATTATATAAATAATACATTTGTTTATCAGTATTTTGAGTCTTTGATAATATTAATTTTGAACCATTTTTTATACTTTGAACACTTATTGATAAGTTAGGATTACTTAATGGTGATATTAGCCAACCATTTTTTCCACTATCTTTTATTAACCATTTTTGTCCATCTGCTCCTGTATAATCTCTTTGTACTATTTCTGTACCTTCTTTTATACTATTTTCCTTTGCCGTCAAACTTTTTCCTGTATGCATTGCTGTTATTTTATAATATCCTTCTTTATATTCAAAATAGAATTTTTGTGCTATTGCATTTCCATAATCCCATATATCTACTTTTGCATTATTTTCTTTACTACTTCCTGCTACTTCTATAGTTTTATTGCTATCAGCTCCTATCGCTATTTTATATATTCCATTTCCTTGTGTTTTTTCTTCTTTATTCATATTGTATAAATAATACATTTGATTATCATTATCTTTTGTTGCTGATAATACTATTTTAGCTCCATTAACTATTGAACCTTTCACACTTATTGCCAAGTTTGGATTACTTAGTGGAGAAATAACCCAGCCATTTTTTCCACTATCTCTTAAAAGCCATCTTTGACCATCTATCCCTGTATAATCTGACTGTACTATTTCTGTTCCTTCTATTATACTATTTCCTTTGGCTGTCAAACTTTTTCCTGTATGCATTGCTGTTATTTTATAATATCCTTCTTTATACTCAAAGTAGAACTTTTGAGCTAATACATTTCCATAATTCCATATATCTACTTTTGCACCATTTGATATATCACTTCCTGCTACTTCTATGGTTTTATTGCTATCTGCTCCAACTGCTATTTTGTATATTCCATTATTTTGTAACTTTTCTGTCTTCTTTATTGAAGAATAATCTTTTAAACTATAATTAGAAGCTTCTTGAATTTCTTCATTTACTATATTACTATCCTTTTCTAATTCTTTGTTTTCTTCTACTATATTATTTTTTTCTACTGTATTGCTATTTTGTGTTTTATTAGCATTTTCTATATTATTGTTACTTTCTATTTTGTTAGTATTTTCTTCTGTATTTATTTCTTTATTTTTATCTGTTTTATTTGTTGTAATTTCGTTTTTCATACTATTGTTAGAAGTTTGTGAATCATTTGTAACATTGGTATTTATAATATTAACCGCATATGTATTTATTCCAACCATACTTATAATTATTTCAATTATTACTATTGCTAAAATTATCTTTTTTATCTTCATCATATCTTCTCCTACTTTTAATAGCTTTTTAATAGATTCATTGTTGCTATGTTAAATTTATTAACATATTCTTTTTGTATCAATTCTTTATGGCTTTTAACTTCTGGTAATTCTAATAACATTGATTTTGTATTTGGTATTGTTCTTGCCCATTGAATAAAATATCCTTTTCCATATGTTCCTATATGATTACTTATTCCAAATTCATTTCTATAAAAACTACCTAATTCATCATTTCCTATTGTTTCATTTAACCATCCATGAACATCAATAACAAAATTTTCATTTCCGACATTAGTTAAAATAAATTCTCTTAATGCTTCTGCTTCATATGCTTGTAAAGGTTGTTCTCCTGTATAATTTCTTGAAGAATTTAACTTTGTCCACCCTATTGGAAAGCATCTATTCATATCTATTCCTTTATTTTCTGGAGCCCAACTATATACAGTTGTTCTTCCAGGTCCTTGATTAGTCCATCCATTATATTGTCCATCTGGATTTGAAACTGGTAATATATACACTGTCCATTCTTTAATTAATTCTTCATACATATTATCTTTTAAATATTCCCAAAATTCATTTGCCATATAAGTTAGTTCTGCTCCATCTTTATCATAAGAATCTTCAAAACCATGTATTGAGAAATTTAAAAATAAATGTTTTTTTCCTGTTCCTATTTGATAATATTTTAAATATGTCCCACCATTTCCTTTATACATTAGACCAGATTTCCCATATAATCCTTCTTTTATATTTTTATCTATTGAAGGTATTATATATAGCATTTGATTATCATTATCTTTTGTTTTAGACAATATAATTTTTGAACCATTTGCTATTTTTCCTTCTACACTTATTGATAAATCTGGATTATTTAATAATGATATGACCCAGCCATTTTTCTTTGTATCTCTTAAAATCCACTTTTGACCATCTAGTCCTTTATAATCTCTTTGTACTATTTCTATTCCTTCTTCTATGTTATTATCTTTAACTGTCAAACTTTTTCCGGTATGTGTTGCAATTATTTTATAATATCCTTCTTGATATTCAAACTTGAATTTTTGTGCTGGCACATTACCATAATCCCATATATCTACTTTTGCATTATTTTCTTTACTACTTCCTACTACTTCTATTGTTTTATTACTATTAGCTCCAACCGCTATTTTGTATATATCATCATCATGAGTCCTTTCTGATTTATTTAGATTAAATAAATAATACATTTGATTATCATTATCTTTTGTACTTGATAATACCATTTTATCTCCATTAGATATTAAACCTTGCACAGTTAATGATAAACTTGGATTACTTAATGGTGAGATTACCCAACCATTTTTCTTGCTATCTCTTAATATCCATTTTTGTCCATCTATTCCTTTATAATCTGATTGTACTATTTCTGTTCCTTCTTTGATATTGTTTTCTTTTGCAGTTAAGCTTTTGCCTGTATGCATTGCTGTTATTTTATAATATCCTTCTTTATATTCAAAATAAAATTTTTGAGCCGCTACATTTCCATAATTCCATATATCCACTTTTGCACCATTTGCTTTATCGCTTCCTGCTACTTCTAATGTTTTATTACTATCAACTCCTACTGCTATTTTGTATATTCCATTTTCTTGTACTTTTTCTTCTTTGTTTATGTTATATAAATAAAACATTTGATTATCTGTACTTTGTGTATTCAATAAAACTATATTAGCACCATTAACTATGTTTCCTTGGATACTAATTGACAAATTTGGAGCACTTAATGGCGAAATTAGCCAACCGTTTTTCTTGCTATCTCTTAATATCCATTTTTGTCCATCTAATCCAATATAATCTGATTGTACTATTTCTGCATTTTCTTTTATTTCATTATCTTTAACTGTTAAACTCTTTCCTGTATGCCTTGCAGTTATTTTATAATATCCATCAATATATTCAAAATTAAATTTCTGTGCAGTTGCATTTCCGTAATCCCATAACCCGACTTTGGCATTGTTTTCTTTACTACTTCCTGCAATTTCTAATGATTTATTTGAACTAGCGCCTACACATATCTTATATATTCCAATTTTGTCTTTGCTCTCATTTGTATCAATTAATTTCTCGTTATAAGTTTCTGTTTTATTTAATTCATTTTTATTAGTTTGAACATCCTTTATTTCATTTTGTTGTATCTGATTTGTTTCTACTTTATTTGTTTGAGTTTCATTTCTTGAAACTTCATTTTTCTTTATTTCATTTTCTTCAATTTTATTTGATTGATTTTCGTTTTTTTCATTTGTTTGAACTGTATTTTCATGTGGTGTCTTATTCTGTGTTATTTCATTTTCTTGTATTTTGTTTTGCAAATCCCCACTTGCATATACTAAAAAATTACTAGCACTAAATATTATTGTTATAAAAATTATTATGAATATTCTTACTATTTTTTTCATACTCATCCCACCTAAATACTAATATTATCACTATAATACTATATAAATTTTTGTATGTCAATTTCTATTTTTCTTTTTTTCTTGCCAATTTATAGCATTTTATTTTTCCATTTCTTAATGCCTTAAATTTTATGCATCAAAATTGTATGTAATATTATTTTAAAATCGTCATAAAATAAATTTTATATTTTATAACGATTTTTCCTTTAACCATATACAATTTTCAATTTTTTCTGAATATTTTAATTTAAAACAAACAAATATATAATGTATTTCCTTCGAATATAAGTTGATCTTGATTATATAAATCCCAATTTTTTTCATTAAATATTTCAATTATATTACTTGGAGTTTCTACCTTGTTATATTTTTCTCCACTGTAAAATTCTATTACTTCAAGCACAGACCAATCTATTACCATACTTCTTACATTTGCACTCTCCATAGTAGGTTGTCCATTATAATAATTTGAAGGATTTTTATCCCACGCTAATCCTATATTTTCTATTTTTATTTGATTTTCATTTTCATATTCATATATTTCTTCTATAATTGACTTAGCTACATTTCTATCTAAATATGCAGATGCTCTATTTTCTGTAGAAGCATATATAAAATAAATTGAATTCATTACCACTAAAAAAGTTGATATAAATATTAATATTTTGTTAATAATTTTTTCAGATTTATTTGTATTATTTTTATCATCTTGGTTTTGCATTTTACATATTATATATAAAATCAATATTCCTAAAATCGAAGCAAAACTAGGTGTCATTCTTGGTTCTAAATATTGTTGTTCTTGTGGTGTTACTATTACTGGTAACAAAGGCATAATAAAAGCTAGTAAAATCAACATTATATATTCAAAAATATTAAAATATCTTTTACTTTTATATACCTTATAAATAAATACTATGCTTATAATACCTATAATTCCTAGATATAATCCTTTTGGAATTAAATTAAATGTATCATACACCATCACTGTTCCATACTCAATAATAGTATTTATAAATTCACTTATTTGTGGAATTGTAGTTGCTCTCATACTACTATTTTGAATGTTTTCTATGATTTTAACTACTCCTAAATTTATTACAAGTGAAATTCCATATATTAATCCTATCATTAAAGCCTCTTTGACTATTTTCTTTATATCGCCATTATTTCTATAACTTTCCATAATTAATGCTACTAATACGAATAAAGCTATTGTAGACTGATAAGCAAATGATGCTAAAAGTACTAACACCCAACTCCATATATATCTATGTTTCACATTTGAATTAAATATACAAGCTGCAATAATAGAAAGTAGTATTGATAATCCCATCATTCCTGATTCTGCAAACATTAGCATTTCACAAGTTGAAAAAGTAAATATAATTAAAAATGACACTAGACCTATTAGTATATTAAAAAATATAGATTTTTCTTTTTGTAATAATTTTATAGAATATTTGTAAAGTATAAACCAGGATAAAGCCATGCATCCAATTGCAATTACACTCATAATTCTTAAATTTGTTAATAAAGTTATATCTAAGATTTGTGATATCCATAGCTCTAATGCACTAAATATTCTTGCTGAATTTAAAAAGTGTAAAATATAGCTATGATATCCATACGAATTTAAGCAATAAGTATCTGCTGCAAAATGTATTCTTAAAAAATTTGCACATATTATAACAGAAAAAATTGTCATTCCTAAGAATATATAAATATCCTTTTTATTATTTAGTATTTTTTCTTTTATATTTATATTATTAAGTTTTTCGTTTTTTTTAAAGGCAAAAAACTTACTAAAAAAGAAATTTAATACTATTACAATAATTGTTAAGCTTAGTTTAACTGGTGCAAAAGGTAAATTCATTAAACTATATAATATAATTACCCCACCTTGTTCTATTATCATAGTCACAGCTCTACCTAAAATAAATTTTATAAATTCATTTATCTTTTCTGTTTTATTACTAGCTTGACTTTCAAATACCCATTTACGGTTTGTGAAATATGCAAATATTATAGAAGCCATAATTCCAATTGCACTAGCCCAAGCTCCATTTATATTGAATACTCCTTCTAGAAATAAAGAAATTCCTAGATTTACAAGTGTTGTCAACACTCCAAAAATTATATACATTATTACTTGTTTATTTAAAAATTTCTTTGCTATACTTTCTATTTTGTCTTTCATCTTTTCTCCTTTACTTACATTTCCTCTGCAAATTTCTTTTGTAATTTATGGAAAATTAAGTATCCTATAAAACATAGCGCTATACTAAAAGCAAATACAATTCCTAATGATACTAAATCTGGTTCTTGTTTATAGTAAAATATGTTTCTATAAGCATTTATAATATATGTCATTGGATTGTATTGAATAATCCATTGAAAACTTTCTGGTATTTGTCCTGGTGCATATACTATTGGTGTAGCATAAAAGAATAATTGTAAGGCTATATTAATAAAGTGTTGTAAATCTCTAAAAAATACTGTTACACTTGATACTATAAAAGATATTCCTATTAATAAAAAATATTGTATTAATAATATAAGTGGATAAAATATTACATATTTTGTTATTCCTACTCCATATCCAATTGCAAAAGCAATTATAATTAATGTTGATATAGCAAAGTTTATAGCTTCACTAGTTACTACTGATATCGGCAATATCTCTCTTGGAAAATACACTTTTTTTACTATATTTCCATTTTCAATAATAGTAAATGCTGTTCTTGATATTGCAGAAGAGAAAAATGTCCATGGTATTAATCCACAACAAATAAATACTGTATAATTATCTATTCCACCACCACGCATAAGAAGTGGAAATACTAATGCATATACTGCAATTTGTAAAAGTGGATTTAAAAATGACCACACTACTCCTAATATAGAATTTTTATATTTTCCTCTTACATCTTTACTTATACTTGTTTTCAAAAGTTCCCTATAATCATATAAGCTTTTAAAAAATCCCATTTATTCTTCCTCCTATTTTGTTTCCTCCAAATATTTTTCTATTACTTCGTTTGTAGCTCCATCCATTTTGATAACTCCATTGCTAAGCCAAACTGATCTATCACATAATTCTTGTGCTGATCCTAAACTATGTGTTACAAATACCATAGTTTTTCCTTCTTTTTTTAGTTCTTTCATTTTATTTATACACTTAGCTTGGAAATGTTGGTCTCCTACTGATAAAATTTCGTCAACTAGTAAAATATCAGCATCTACATTTATTGCAACAGCAAAAGCTAATCTCATAAACATTCCAGAAGAATAAGTTCTTACTGGGTTATCTATATAATCTCTTAATTCTGAAAATTCAATAATTTGTTCTAATCTGTCATCTATTTGTTTTCTTGTTAAGCCAAATATTGAAGCATTAAAATATATATTTTCTCTTCCAGAAAAGTCTGCATGAAAACCTGCTCCAAGTTCTAGTAAAGAAGTTAATTTTCCGTTTGTGATAATTTTTCCTTTATTAGGATAAATTATTTTAGTCATAAGTTTTAATAATGTTGATTTTCCACTTCCATTTACACCTATTAATGCAACAGCTTCACCTTTTTTTATATTAAGATTTATACCTTTTAAAACTTCTCTTACTTCTTTTCTATTTCTTTTCCAAAAAAGTAGTTTTTCTTTTATGCTATTTGCTTTATCTAAATATACATCAAAGGTTTTATATACATCTTGTACTTCTATTGCGTATTCTTCTTCATTATTTTTCACTTTATTTACCTCCTTTTATCTTACGAATTCCTTTATATACTACATTCTTAGTGCCTCTTAAAAAAGCATATCCTGTTTTTCCTAATCTTAAAACTATTTTATTATTTTTAAATACTTCTCTCATCCTTCTTTTAAATGTTGGTCTGTCATATAAAGCATAAAATATTAATCTAACTAATTTACTATGATTTTCTAAATCTATCACATTATTATAATCTAAGTAGCTATTATTAGTTACTGTTATGTTTCCACCACTTATTAAAGAATTCATATTTCTTTGATTTCTAAATCTTCTTTCTTTTAGCCAATCTTCTGTAATTGGTTTTATTTCTTTACTTCTTACAGTATCTTCAAAACCGATTGAATCAAACATTAGCATATCAATAGTTTTTGAAGAATTTATATATGACATAAATGGTAATGATATATAATAATCTTGGTAATATAATTTTTTATAATCTTCACCAAATATTTCTAATATATCGTTTACAAATTGTTTTGCAGCATTTTGCATAACACTAATTATATATTTTTCTTGATAAGTTTTATTATTTTTTTCTAGAATTGGTTTTACTTCTTCTCCTGTTAAATCATATCCTATTGTAGAAGGCGCTAATTCTGAAATAATAGACTCATATGCAAATCCAGTAACTGCTGGTTTAGCATCAAAATATGTATTTAGTTTATATCCTGCTACATCTGAATATTTCATAGCTTCATCTTGATTTATATTTAGGAAATATGTGTCTATTGGCTTATTACATAAAATTGATAAATACATTTCTGGTCGTCCACTATATCCTATATCAAATGTTGCAGACTTGTCCTCAAAATATTTTCCGAAAAAAACTTTTAATTTTTCAATTTTTTCATTGTTTTTATTTTCATCAAATAATTCGTCAATTATTATTTTTACAAGTTTACTGAATTTTTGTCTTGTTTTAATGTCTTTTTCATATTCAATACCGTTTTTTTCTATTGTTTCTTTTATTTTTTCTTCTGGATAATCTTTTAAACTTTGTTTTACATATTTTATTATATATTTTGGATTATGATTTTCTATATTTATAATATCTGTTAATTTATATAAATCCATTTTATCTATTACTATTGCAGATATTAAAGCTTTTCTTGATACTCTTAGGTATTTTGCTTCTGGTACATTTTTATAATATTTTTTAAAGATATTATAAATTTCCATTGGCAAATATCCATCTCTTGCCATAAAAGCTAAATTTTTATATCCTTTATTTTCAGTTTCTCTTAATAACCAATTAGTAACACCAAACATATACATTCCTACTGCATAATAGCCAATTAAATATGGGTCTATATTAAAATCAGATTCTCTATTAAATGTTCTAAATGGATTATCAAAATATTTATTTGCTACAACTGCTATCATTGTTTTTATTCCGATAAAATTCATACTTGTTTGATTATCTCTCCAAAATGGCATACTTGTATATAGCATTTGTGCTAAATTGTTTGTTGTATTTTTGTCTAACATAATATCTGTGGTTTTAGGAAAATAAATAGAATTTATTTTATGTTTTTTTGCCATTTCATAATCTGATCTATAATTATCTCCAATATGTACTATATTGCTAGGCTCGATGTTTTCTTCTTTTATTACTTTTTCATATAAATTTCCTGTTGATTTTGTCTTCATTTCTTCGCAAGATAGATATATTTTATCTATTTCGTTAAAACCATTTGTTTTTAATATTTGTTCTATAACATCTAATGGTAAATACATATCAGAAGTACAAATAACTTTTTTTCCTAAATATTTAGCTAATTTATATATTGAATATGCTGTTTCTCTTCTTTTGCAAAATCTTAATTCTAACTCAATTTCTTTCTTTTTTAAATGTTCTGCAATTTCTTTTCCTACATCATATTCTTCTTCAATTATCTCATATATTCTATCTAATTTAACCTCTTCTTTTTTATTTTCAAAAGCTTCTGTTCTTGCTAAAACTTCACTTTCTTCTCTAATTCTTGCAAAATCAATACCAACATTCTTAGATAATTTTCTATAATCATCATTTAAAAATGTAAATAAATCTTTTGGATATAGAAATGGTCTTGTTATTAATGTATCAAAAATATCAAAACTAACTATTTTTGTTTCTTCTTTCATAATCTTGTCTTTTATTTTATCCAATCCTTCATTCCAAGGAGTCTCTACTGAACTAAAGAAACCAGCATTTCTAACTTCAAATTGTTTTGGACAAAATTTCTCAAACATTTTCTCTAGATTTTCTTTTTCTTCTTTATTAAATTTTAAATTTAATAAATATGATTTATGCATTTGGCAATATAAAGCTCTCCATTTTTCAAATCTAACTTTATATTCCTCATAAATCCCTTTTTCCTTTAAAAAGTTTTCAACGAAAGAAAAAGAGGTTGTTAAATCTTCAATATTTTTACTAGCCTTTTTGAAAGTAATATCATTTATAGATGTAGATGCTCCATCATGTTTTGTATAGAAAAATGCTACTCTATCTACTTTAGTAATTTTTTTAGCATAGTAAAATAATACATTTGCAAAAGCAACATCTTCTGTCATTATTAAATGTTTTTTAACTTTTTTATATTCAATTACTGCTCTTTCCCATATTTCTCTTGAATATATTTTATTTGGTGTTATATGCCAAGCAAAATTTAATCCTTCTTGATTGTAAAATTCTTGATAACATTCTTTTCCATTTAACTCTTCAAAAGGAAACTCAAATAAATTATATGTTCTTCTATCATTTTGCTCATAATCCATAACTAATTTTGAAAAAACAATATCAGAATTTGTTTCTTCTGCTTTTTCTATTAACTCTCTATAAAAGTCATCAGATACATAGTCATCTGCATCTAAAAATGCTATATAATCTCCTGTTGAATTTTCAAATCCTGTAATCCTAGCTTGAAATAGTCCTTTGTTCTTTTCATGTTCTACATATTTTATTCTATTATCTTTTAATTTATATTCTTCTGCAATTTCTTTGCAATTTTTTGGTGAACCATCGTTTACTATTATTAATTCTAAGTTTTTATATGATTGTTTTACTAGTGAATCTAAACCTTTGGGTAAAAATTCTTCTGAATTATATACTGGTATTATAACTGAAATTTTTTTATTTAACTGATTAGTAGACATACTAATTCTTTCACTCCTAACTTATTTTAATCTTCATGATTAAATATTTTATTTATTTTTTGTGCATATTTCCAACTTTTACTATTATATATTTTTTCTATTTTCTTCTGTAATTCTCTATTTTCCTCTTCTAACTTTAGTTTTTCATTTTCTTCTGTGATATTTTTTTCTAATAGTTCTTTATTTTCTTTTTCTATTTTTTGAATCCAATCATATTTTGCTTTTATATCAATATACTGATTTTCTATTAAATCAATCCCCTTTTTTATAATACCAAATAAATTAATCCAATCAAATTTAATTTGTGCTTCATCTGGAATATTTATATAATTCTTATAGCAATCTAATTTTTGTGTTGCAATTTTATAATTTTCCTCTATTAATTCTTTTCTATTTTCTCCTAGTTGTAATATTATATCAACACATTCTTCAGCAGTAATAACTTCCATATTATCACCTGAAAAATTTTCTTCTAATGCTAAATTAATATTTTCTTTTGTAATAAGTCCATTAATACCATTATATCCTGTAACAACTACCGGAACTCTCATTGCTATACCTTCTAAAATACATCTATCAACACCTAATAATAAATCTGCATTTTTTAAATATTTTATAATATCTGTTTGTGGTCCTAATAAATTTATTGTATTTGATGGCAAATGTAAATCATTTATATGTTGTTTAATTCTTGTTTCTGTACTTTCTTCTCCACCACCAACTATATATAACTTAGCTTCATTATTATTTTCATATATTTTAGTATATATTTCTATTCCTTCAAATACTGTATTTAATTTTTCTTCATTAAGTCTAGATATTATATAAATATTATTCATTTTTCCACTATACTTTGGTTCTAAATTCATATATTTCTCAAAGTCTATTCCATTATGAACAATTACATATTTTTCTTTTGGTATATCATATTCTTTTTGTGTGAATTCAGCAACTTTTGGAGTTATGGCAATTATTTTATATGCGTTTCTAAAATAAATTGGAAATAAAGTTTTATATAAAGGATATTTCCATGTATAATATTTTTTTGTATCTCTAATTCCATGTTCATATGCAAAATAAGGTATATTAGTAATAAATGCTGCTATCATTACTGAAGGAATGCATTGATATTTATGAATATGAATTTCTGTTATTTTCTTTTCATTAATTATATCTACTATTTTTTCTATCTTTTTTTGGTCAATTTCATTTTCTTCTGGAAACTCAAATTCTATATAATTTCCTCCAAGTTCTTTTACTTTATCAGAATATGCCCCTTTTCCTGCAATTACAAACACATTAAAGCCTTTTCTTCTAAATGCTGTAATTTGATTTAATATTACAGTTTCTACTCCTCCAATTCCCATAGAATTATTACATAATAAAATATTTTTCATAACATCACCTATGTGCCCTTTATTTCTTCCATATTATACCCTCTATAAAATTCTTTGTCAATAAATGTACTTCTATTTAAACCTCATATTGGTTTTGATTTTCCCTGGTAAATATAGCAATATTATTAATGCTCTATTAAAAATATTTTTTACATCTTTTAGATTTATTTTTTTATTTGATAGAACGCTAAATAGTATATAATGTTTTATTGCATACATTCTTTTATTCCATAATGTTCCTTTAAAATCTCTTTTTAATATTTCATAAAAATAGCAATAATATCCAACAGGATTTTCTTTAAATTGTTTATTTAAATTTTTAGTATATCCATTTTCTTGATATTCACAAATCATAATAGGTGAATTAAAACATAATAATTGATTGTCATCATCCATTTCATAGTATAGTCGTGCTTCTGTTATAAATCTTTCCCCATTTTCTAATTTATGTTTATATTGTTTTCTAATTTTTGATATAAATAAAATTGCTTTTTCTCCTTGTTCATTTTCTTTATAGTGTAAGTCAAATAGAGTTGTCCTTTTTTTAGTAAAGTTATTCCCTATATTTTCTCCATTTGTACTATGTTTTAAAAAACACAATCCATATATATTTTTTTCATTAACTGTTTCTTTTATTTTTTCTGACATTATTTTAAAGGCTTCATCTGAAAAATAATCATCTGAATCGCAATCTATTATATATTCTCCTGTTGCTTTTTCTACTAGATTGTTTATAGCCACCATCTTACCTTGATTTTCTTGTTTAAAATATTTTATTTCAATATATGGTCTTTCTTCTTGAATAAAACTTTTTACTTTTTGCTCTGTTTGGTCTGTTGAGCCATCGTCCATTATTAACCATTCTATTTCTACACCATACTTAGAATTTTTTACTAAACTTTTATATAATCTTTCTAGTAAATTTTCTCTGTTATATGTAGGTGTTATTACTGAAATTTTCATTTTATATTAATCTCCTATTAATTAGATAATTTTATTCTTTATAGTTTCTCGTTTTTATTTTTGGATTAATTTTTATATCTTCCATTTTTAAATTTTTCTAAAACTTTTAATTGACTTAATTTTTAATTGTTCTATTATTTTTACTGAAATTGATATATTTAAATTATGTTTATTTATATGAATTTATTTTTATATTTTTGTGTTGGCTTTATTTTAATGATTTTATCAATTTTTGTATTATTAGTCAAGGTTTGAAATGTGGTTTTATACATACAAACTTTTGAAAATGTTAAATAAAATTTATTGATAAAAAATATATTTTATAGTATAATAATATTGTTTAACTCTATATTTAATAAATATATTATATATGGGGATGTAATGGTTTCGACATATTATTAGAAAAATGAATAGCAAGTAGTGGATTCTCGTTGGCCACTTAAAAAAACGGGAAATTAAAAATAAACGCAGAAAATAATAATGAGTACGCTTTAGCTGCCTAGTTGCAGCTACGCTTTGCTAAATGTTCCTACGCATTTAGATAAAGTGTCATATTTGTAGGAAACAAAGCCATTATTGCTTTTATGATGGTGGGTATTTTAAAAAGCTATATTTTAATTAAACCTGTTTGTTGGTGTATTTAAAATGAATTTAAAAAACAAACTAAACTTGTAGAGATTCATTTGGAAGATATTATGGACAGGAGTTCGACTCTCCTCATCTCCACCAA
>CAUWFY010000003.1:0-26694 GCA_963558115.1 uncultured Clostridia bacterium | reverse complement strand
TATTATTGACATATTTGAAATATAATGGTAAAATTTACCAGAGAAAAACAAAAGAAATAAAGATTTCCGTATTTAATTATGAATTTGAAAGGAATGTTTTTAATGTTAGAAAATAAGAATTCAAAAGACAAAGTATGTGCATTTTATGCAAGTGATTATCATTTTGAAATGATGGCTTTACCGTACATAAGTAAGAAACTTGATGAAAGTAAAAAAATTATAATACTTTCAGAAAACGACTTAAATGACACAGTAAATGTTTTAATTGAAAGAACTAATTTAGAAACAAATAAAAAAGAAAAAATATTAAATTTAAATTGGAATAATAACGATTTAGAAAACTTTAGAAGAATAAGTGAAAATGTGAAAAATAAAGAACAAACAATAATATTTGTTAAAGGAAAAGAAAACTATATAAACAATGTTAATAAAAATATAGAAAAATGGATAGAAAATAATGTGAACTCAAAAGTCATTAACTGTTACGATATACAAGAGATTGGTAGTGAAATCAATAGAATAATGGAGAATTATGGAACAATATTAAGCACATCAGGAGAAAAAGCTATTGAACTATTATAAAAAAAATGATATAACTATTGAATAATGAGAAAATTTAGTATATAAATAAAGAATTAGATAAAAATATAAATGATAATTAAATTAAGATAGATAATTAGTAACAGATAATGAAAGGAAGTAGAATTATGGATAAAAGATACGAAGAAGTTAAATTCATATTAAAAAAATATAATCAAGAACAATTACTAAATCATTATGAGGAATTAGAAGAAAATAAGCAAAAAGAATTATTAAGAGAAATAGAAAACATCGATTTTGATTTAATAAATAGTTTATATGCAAACACTAAAAAAGAAATTTCAAACAATCAAGATGAAATTACTCCTATGGAATATCTAGATAAATATAAATTAAATGAAGACTATAAGTATTTTGAAGGTATCGGAAAAAAAGCAATTAAAAATGGAGAATTAGCAGTAGTAACAATGGCAGGAGGACAAGGTACAAGATTAGGACATGATGGACCAAAAGGAACATATGATATAGGATTAGACTCTCATAAATCATTATTTGAATTATTATCAGATAGTATAAAAGAAGAAGAAAAGAAATATGATGTTACAATTCCATGGTTTATAATGACAAGTAGAGAAAATAATGAAGAAACAATAAAATTCTTTGAGAAAAATAAATTTTTTGGACATCAAAAAGACAAGAATGTATTTTTCTTTATCCAAGGTGAATTGCCAATGGTAGATACAGAAGGAAAAATACTAATAGGAGAAGATGGGCTAATAAAACTTGCAGCAGATGGACATGGTGGAATTTATGAATCTCTTGTAAAAAGTGGAATGACAGAAAAAATGAGACAATTAGGAATTAAATGGGTATTCATAGGTGGAGTAGATAATTGCTTAGTAAAAATGGTAGATCCAGTATTAATGGGAGTAGCAATAGATAAAGGAGTAACTGTTGCATGTAAATCAATAGTAAAAGCTAATCCGCATGAAAAAGTAGGAGTATTTTGTAAAAGAAATGGAAAACCTAATGTAATAGAATATTCAGAAATAACAGATGAAATGGCAGAAGCAACAGATAAAAATGGAGAACTATTATATGGAGAATCACATATTCTTTGTAACTTATTTAGCATAGATGCAATAGAGAGAATGGGTAGAGAACCATTACCATACCATGTAGCATATAAAAAAGCAAAATATATAGATACAGATGGAAATTTAATAGAACCAACATCACCAAATGCATATAAATTTGAAGCATTTTTATTTGATGCTTTTGGAGAAGTAGATGAAATGGCAGTATTAAGAGTAAAAAGAGAAGAAGAATTTGCACCTGTAAAAAATAGTGATTCAGTAGGTGTAGACTGTCCAAGAACAGCTAGGGAATTATATAAGAATTTTTATAAACTTTAAAAAATAAACTTTGAAAAAGATTGCTGATTTTTGAGATGATTTTGGGGTCGGAGACAAAAATCAGCATTTCAATTTTAAAATGTAGATAATCAAATAAATGATTTCAGCAATTTTAGTGATTTCTGGGTCAGAGATAAAAATCATTTTAAATTTAAAAGTTAAATAACTGGACTAATAAAATAAATTTGAGAAATGATTTTTGTCTCCGACCCCAAAATCACCCAAATTAGCAAATCGTTATAAAAGGAGGAAAAAATGGAATATCTAGAGGAATACAAGAGATGGTGTGAAGGAAAAGAATTTGATGAAGAAACAAAAAAAGAATTACTAGAAGTAAAAGATGATGAAAAAGAAATTGAAGATAGATTCTATAAAGAATTAGAATTTGGAACAGCAGGATTAAGAGGTATAATAGGTGCTGGAACTAACAGAATGAATAAATATACAGTCGGAAAGGCAACACAAGGTTTAGCAAACTATATTTTAGAACAAGGAACACAAGAAAAAGGTGTTGCTATAAGTTATGACTCAAGAAAAATGTCAAAAGAATTCAGTTTACAAACGGCATTAATTTTAAATGCAAATGGAATAAAAACATATTTGTTTGAAAATTTAAGACCTGTACCAGAATTATCTTTTGCTGTCAGAGAATTAAAATGTACAGCAGGTATAATGATAACAGCAAGTCATAATCCACCAAAATATAATGGATACAAAGTTTATTGGGATGATGGAGCACAAATAGTAGCACCAAGAGATAAAGAAATTATAGAAAAAGTTAGAAATGTAACAGATTATTCTGAAATAAAAGAAATAAATAAAAAAGAAGCAGAAGAAAAAGGATTATTTAAAATTGTTGGAATAGAAATGGATGACAAATATATTAAAAAACTAGAAAGTTTAATATTAAATCCAGAAATAGTAAAAAAACAAGGAGAAGGTTTAAAAGTAGTATATACACCTTTACATGGCACAGGAAATACAATTGCAGAGAGACTATTGAGAGAAATTGGTATTAAAAACTTATATGTTGTACCTGAACAAAAAGAACCAGATGGAAACTTTCCAACTGTTGACTATCCAAATCCAGAAGATCCAAAAGCATTTAAATTAGCTTTAGAATTAGCAAAAAAAGTCGATGCGGATGTTGTATTAGCAACAGATCCAGATGCTGATAGATTAGGAATATTTGCTAAGGATTCCAAAACAGGAGAATATAAAAATTATACAGGAAATATGTCTGCATTATTAATTGCAGAATATAGAATTTCACAAATGCAAGAAAAAGAAATGTTACCACAAGATGGTATGATGATAAAAACAATAGTATCATCTAATTTAACAGATGCAATAGCTAATAATTACGGATTACATCTATATGAAGTATTAACAGGATTTAAAAATATAGGTGCAATAATGAGAAAAGAAGAAGAATGTAATGGTAAAAAATATGTATTTGGATTCGAGGAAAGTTATGGTTGTTTAATAGGTGACTATGCAAGAGATAAAGATGGAATTGCAGCAGTAATGGCACTTTGCGAAGCTGCTTGTTACTATAAGGAAAAAGGTTTTACTTTATGGGATCAAATGATAAATATATATGAAAAATATGGTTATTACAAAGAAACACAAGTTGCAATAGTAAGAGAAGGAAGCCAAGGTGCAAAAGAAATAGAAAACATGATGACAAAAACACGAAATAAAGATGTAGAAAAAATAGGAAATTATAAAGTCCTAAAATTTAAGGATATAGATAAAGACTATGTAAAAGATATGACAACTGGAGAAATAACAAAAAGTGGACTTCCAAAATCAAATGTATTGTATTATGAACTAGAAGATAATAGTTGGTGCTGTGTAAGACCATCAGGAACAGAGCCAAAGATAAAATTATATATGGGAATAAAGGCAGACACAGAAAAAGAAGCAGATAGAAAATTAGAAGAATTAAAAGAGGCAATGGTTGAAGTTGTAACTAAATAATTATAAATTAAAGGATATAATAATAGAAATTAATAGAGATTATAAGTGAAAAAATCCAGCTCGATAAGAGTTGGATTTTTTTGTATAAGAAAAATTTAATAGTTATATCAACATTTTAATTCTTATCAATTTTCCAATCCTCTAAATTCCTTTGTATAGCACCAAACAAATTAGCCCTAATCATAGGAATATTCTTAGACAAAGAAAAAATCAAATTTTTCATATCTTCCCTTTTAGAAGTACCATCCATTGGACAAACTTTAGCCATCACAGAAATATCGTTTCGTTTAATATATCTTTTAATTTCTTTTTCAGGAGTATAAACTAAAGGTCTTATTAAAGTAACTTTAGACCTATCCATATAACTTACAGGTGAAAAAGTTCCAATATTTCCGGCATAAAGTAAATTAAGTAAAAAAGTTTCAAGAACATCATCCTGATTATGACCTAATGCAATTTTATTACAACCTTCACGATTAGCAATAGAATTAATTACACCTCTACGAAGATTTGCACATAAGGAACAAGGATTTTTTTCCTTTCTAATATCAAAAACAATTTCTTTAGCATTACTCTTTTCAATAAATAAAGGAACATCAATTTTGTTACAAATATTTTCTAAAAAACTAGTATCAAAAAATTCAAAACCAGGATTAACACTAACAGCAATAATATCAAATTTTTTAGGATAGAATATCTGTAAATTCTTAAAAGCATGTAACATAGTAATGGAATCTTTTCCACCAGAAAGACATACAGCAATTTTATCTCCTTCTTCTATCATTTTATATTCTTCAATAGCTTTTCTCATATGACTTAAAATTCTTTGCATAATAAAAATCCTTTCAAATAGTTTTAAATAATTATATCATTTATGTCAATAGTAAAAAATTTAACTTTACAAAACTTAAAAAATCTGATATTATATTAACATAAAATATAGTAGGAATCACATAGTGTATATGTGAGATGGAGGAACTAAAATGGATGAAAAAATAATTAAAAGAAAAAATCGGCAAGTAGGAATTGCTCAGTGTATTTTGGAAGGAAAAACAATTAGAGAAACAGCTCAAGAATGTGGAGTTTCTAAAGACACTGTTAAAAGAGATTTGGTTGATTTATTTTATGATGGTTATGGAGAAGATGAGATACAAATCAAAAAAAGCCAAATATTAGCATGGAAAGCATTAAAAGAAATCGAAGACAGAAGAAATGGTCAAAAGTCGAAGTAGTTTTTAATTAATTCAGATATACGATTTGAAATAGATAATATACTTCAAATCGTATATTTTTAAATTATAAGAAATAAATAAAAAATTTTTTAAGATCATAAAAGGAGACATGAAATTTAGATAAAACATATATTTTTATCTAGGTCATTTTTAAAGATTATTACTTAGGTTATTATCATAAATTAATCATAGCATAAAATAATCAAAGAATTATTTTGTTGACAATTTAAAGAAACAATAGTATATTTATTAAAGGTAAACATGTGCTTATAGCTCAGCAGGATAGAGCAGTCGCCTCCTAAGCGGCCGATGGGGGTTCGAGTCCCTCTGGGCACACCAAATGTAAAACAATATTTTGGATAAAATATTGATATATATAATTATATTATAAATAAAGTAGATAACTACAATAATTGTAATATAAAAATAGGAAGACAAAAACATTAAAAAAAGAGGAATAATATGCAAGAAAAATTCATGAAAGAAGCATTAAAAGAAGCAAAAAAAGCATATGAAAAATTAGAAGTACCAGTAGGATGTGTAATAGTAAAAGACGGAAAAATAATAGGAAGAGGGCATAATTTAAAAGAAACAAAAAAAGACACAACAAAACACGCAGAAATAATAGCTATTCAAAAAGCAAGTAAAAAACTAGATTCTTGGAGGTTATTAGATTGTGAAATGTATGTAACCTTAGAACCATGTTCAATGTGTGCAGGAGCAATTATAAATTCTAGAATTAAAAAATTATACATAGGTACGAAAGACCCAAAAACAGGAGCAGCAGGCTCAGTATATAACTTATTTTCAGATTATACCTTTAATCATAATGTAGAAGTAGAAAAAGATATATTAAAAGATGAATGTGAAGAAATGTTAAAAAAATTTTTCAAAGAATTGCGTAATATAAAAAAAGCAAATAGATAATTACCTTGGAAACAGTAATATTAAATAAAACAAAACAATATAGAATAATTTATAAAAATAATTTTTAAAGAACAATATTAAATAAGTTAAAGTAATTAATAAAAATAATTTGAAATCAATAATGTTATACTAAAATAATCTACAAAAATTATTTGGAGGAAATAATGTTAAATAAATTAAAGCAATTTACTAAGACAAAAGAATTTCACTTGAGTATGATAATATTAATAATAGCAATAATTATGTTTACAGTAGGAATAATAATTTTAAGATATAATGTAGAAGGTGAAACTAATATGCCATTTGAATTATCTAAAATAGCAATAATTAGTTCACAAGAAGGTGTAGACAAAGAAGCTCAAGACTCAAGATGGGCTTTTGATATATATCAAGCAAATGACGTATATTTATACATAAATAAAAATGATAAATATTCAAAACAAGAAATGATAAAAGAAATTACAATTGATAATTTTAAAATAGAAAAAGAAAATAGTGAAAATTTAGAAAATATAAAAATATATAAACCAGATGCACAAAATGAAAATACAATTTTTAAAAATAAAGAAGAAAATATTGTACAAAACATTAAATATACTGGAGCAATGGAATCAAATATAAAAAATATGCAAATCTCAAATCAAGGTGGAATAATAGTATTTAGATGTTCAAACAATAATATAGCAGAATACAAATCAAATGAAGAAGAAATAAATCATAATCAATTATTAAAAAAAGCAGAAATTACACAAGAAAAACTAAAAATGAAAATAACTTTTGATTTGACAATCATAATGGAAGAAGGAAAGAAATATAAAACAACAATTGATTTAGAAATGCCACCAGGAAATATTATAGAAGAAGGAATAACTGTAGCAGAAATTACAGATTTAAGTAATATTATTTTCAAAAGAGAAAAAAATTAATTTAATACTTGATTAAATACAAAAATCATTATATAATACAAATGGTATGATATTTAATCTTTGTATGGAGAGTAGACCAATAAAGACCTATGAACCTTGTCAGGTCCGGAAGGAAGCAGCAATAAGTAGATATCTTTATGTGGAATACTTTCCATAGAGAGATTAAGTATCAGCCATTTTTTAGGTATATAAAGGATGTGATAGAGATGGGGTACACAGCTCTTTATAGAAAATTTAGACCTATAAATTTTTCAGAAATGGTAGGTCAAGAACATATAACGAGAACTTTAAGGAATCAAATAATATCAAATAGAGTTGGTCATGCATATTTATTTAATGGAGGAAGAGGTACAGGAAAAACTTCTGCTGCTAAAATATTAGCAAGAGCTATAAACTGTTTAAATCCAAAAGATGGAGAACCTTGTAATGAATGCGAAATATGTAAAGGTGCAATATCAGGCTCATTAACAGATATAGTGGAAATGGATGCGGCATCAAATAATAGTGTTGAAGATATAAGAAGTATCAGAGAAGAAGTTAACTTCTTACCAACAAAAGCTAAATATAGAGTATATATAATAGATGAGGTACATATGCTTTCAACAGGTGCATTTAATGCTTTATTAAAAACTTTAGAAGAACCACCTGAACATGTAAAATTTATTTTAGCTACTACTGAACCTCAAAAACTACCAGCAACAATTTTATCGAGATGTCAAAGATTTGATTTTAAAAGAATATCTAATGAAGATATAATAAAGAGGCTAAAAATTGTATGTAATGAAAGTAATATAGAAATATCAGAAGGAGCTTTAAATATTATTGCTACTTTATCAGAAGGAGCAATGAGAGATGCTTTATCAATACTAGAAAGATGTGTACAAGATGGGGAAAACAAAATAGATGAAGATAAAATAAAAGATTTAGTAGGAATTCCTAAAATTACATTTGTACATGATATAACAAAATCAATTATTGAATATAATATAGATGATGCATTAAAAAATGTAAATAAAGTTTTAGACGATGGAAAAGATATAACTAATTTATTATGGGAAATAGTTAAATATATAAAAGATATGTTAGTATATAAAGCTTGTAATAAATTAGAGTTATATAGTGAAGAAGAAATTAAAGATATACAAGAACTTTCAAAAGATGTTTCAAAAGAAAGATTAATAAGTTTAGTATATGAACTATCAGAATTAGAAAATAATATTAAATGGTCAACACAAAAAACAATAATGTTTCAAGCTGGAATAATAAAATTGTGTAATAGATTAGAAAGTAATACAGGTTCTTTAGAAGAAAGAATTGATAAAATAGAAAAATATTTGAAATCAGGAAATATGGTCCAAAGACAAATGCCTCAAAATATAAATACAAATAATTATGCAAATCCAAATGTTTATGCTAAAGTTGAAGCAAATGTAAATACAAATATGCAAGCCAAAAAGCCATCAAATATTAATAATAAAATACAAAATGCAAGTCAACCTAATCAAACCTTAAAAAATAAATGTTCAAAAAATCCAGAAGAATATTGGCCACAAATATTAAACGAACTAAAACAAAATGGAAAAATAGTATTATATACAAATTTAGTAAACACAAGAGCAATAGAAATGAATGATATGACAGTAGGAATAGAATTTCCAAGAGGCTTAACATCTTTTGGAAAAACAATTTTAGAAAAACAAGAAAATATAAAAGAATTAACAAATATGGTATCAATGGCTTCAGGAAAAGCAATGCAAATAAAATATATAACAAATGTACAAGAAACAAAAAATCAATTTAACAGAGAAGAAAATATAGAAAATTTTGCAAATGAATCAGATATACCATTTAATATAATTTAAAAATTAAGGAGGAATTTTAATATGGCAAAAAGAGGAGGATTCCCAGGAATGGGTGGATTCGGAGGAATGAATATAAACAACTTAATGAAAGAAGCAAAAAAAATGCAAGCAGATATGGAAAAATCACAAGCAGAATTAGCGAGCAAAGAATTTGACGCAACAGCAGGTGGTGGAGCAATAAGCGTAAAAGTAACAGGAGAAAAAGTAATAAAAGAAATAAAAATACAAAAAGATGTAGTAGACCCAGATGATGTTGAAATGCTTGAAGATTTAATATTAACTTGTGTAAATGAAGCATTAAGAAAAGTAGATAGCGCTCAAGCAGCTCAATTAGGAAAATTTAATATTCCAGGATTAATGTAGGCCTCGGGTATTATTTAGAAAGGGTAAAATCATGTCATTATATTCACCATCAATAGAAAAATTAATAGAAAGTTTTGAAAGGCTGCCAAGTATAGGTCATAAAACAGCAGCAAGACTTGCTTTTTATATGCTAAACTGTTCAGAAGAAGAAACAAACGAATTTGTAAATTCAATATTATCAGCAAAAAAGAATTTAAAATATTGTAGTAAATGTTATAATATTTCAGACACAGATCCTTGTCCAATATGTAGCAATACTAAAAGAGATGAATCATCAATTTGTGTAGTAGAAGATGTTAGAGATATTATAGCTATGGAAAAAACACATGAATTTAAAGGTGTATATCATGTATTACACGGGTCAATATCTCCAATGAATGGTATAGGTCCAGATGATATAAAAATAAAAGAACTATTAGCAAGACTTATGGACGGAAAAGTTAGAGAAGTAATTTTGGCAACAAACCCTAGGGTTGAAGGAGAAGCAACAGCAATGTACCTATCTAAGTTGATAAAGCCATTAGGAATAAAAGTAACAAGAATAGCACATGGAATTCCTGTTGGAGGGGATTTAGAATATACTGATGAGATTACTTTGACAAAAGCTTTAGAGGGAAGAAGAGAAATTTAAATTAACATAATTTGAAAAAATAAGCAATTAATGTTATAATATTAAATATAAACCTAAGAAGGGAGAGGTAAATAATATGGAAGATAGGCGGATACTTATTCCAAAGGAGTTGCTAGAAAAATCAGATTTGAAAAAGGTAGAGCAAATTATTATTACATTAAATGATAATGGAATTTTGCTGATACCATATCAAGATGATTACAAAGAATTCAATGTATTAGGAATTAGATCCTTGGATAAAGGTAGATTTTCACTTCCAAATCATATTCGTATTCCTATAAAAGAATTACTAGCTGTGCTATACAGAGGAAAAATTTGGATAAAAAGGTGTGTTCTGTGAACACACCTTTAATAAATGTTATTTTAATAAAATATCACAAATATCCCTAGTAGAATTAATATTAGCCAAAAGTTTAGTATTTTGTTTCATTTCTTTAAGTTTAGTAGGAGACTCAAATAATTTTGTTAAAACTTCATTAACATCATTATCTTTTCTAATCCAAATTGCAATATTTTTACTTTCCAAAAACTCAGCATTTTCCACCTCTTGACCTGGAATAGGATTAATTATAATCATTGGCAATCTTGATGCTAAACTTTCAGTAGTAGTCATACCACCCGGTTTTGTAACTACTAAATCAGAAATACTCATCAATTCAGGAACTTTATTAGTAAACTCTAATACTTTTACATTTTCTCCACAGTTATTTTCTCTAACAATATTTTCAAAAGCCAATTTCATTTTTTCATTTTTACCAGAAATTCCAATCACTTGAAAATCTCTAGATTTAGCAAATTTAGTAAACTCTTCAAAAATTTCAACAGTTCTAGTTTTCCCTAATCCAAATTCTCCACCACCAAAAAATAAAATATTAAATTTATTATCTTTTAACTCAAAACTTTTTAAAACATCATTTCTATCATATTTGCAAAGAAATTTACTTGAAAGAGGAATTCCAGTAACAAATATTTTATTTTCTTCTATATTTTGAGAAAGAAGATATGACTTCATTTTATCATGAGCCACAAAGAAATAGTCAGTATAATCAGAGCCAACTAACCATTGACTATGAGGGGCAAAATCTGTTAAAATTGTGGCTATTTTTGCATCTATTTTTTTCTTTCTTTTTAAATAACTACACATTTGACTACCAAAAGGATGTGTAGAAATAATTAAATCAGGTTGTTTTTCTCGTAAAAGATGAAGTAATTTAATTGCCATTATTTTATTAGACCTTGAGCTAATATGTGCAAGAGGACCTTTTTGAGAGTCATTATATATTTTCCCCCAAGCCCAAGGCATTTTTTTTGCCATTTCTCTATAAGCAGCAGTAGTCATTTTTTCTATTGCTTTATTAACATATTTCATACAATCGATTAATTCAACTTCAATATTTTTATCTTTATAATTATTTAAAATGCATTCATTAATTGATTCAGCAGCTTTTAAATGTCCTCCTCCATATGAAGCGTAAAAAATTAAAATTTTCATATAAAATTCTATTCCTTTCTGAATTTTCTTTTTTATTGTATAGGAAAATCAGCTTTTATCTTGACCCTATATAGGATTTTTCCATATACAACAAGTAAAAGTGACCTTTAAAAAGACTCTCGATAGCCTTTCTAATGTAGCTTCGCTACTTTTCTTATAATTTTTTTAACATTTTATCATAAAAATTACAAAAATTCAAAAATTGGAATAAAAATCATAAAAAAATACAAACTAATAAAGAATATTAAATTTATAAAAAAAGTAGCAAAGCCAAATAAGGAAAGCTAGCAAAAGCTAATTAAAAAAATTGAAAAATTTTAAAATAGGTCTTCTGCAGATAAATAAAGCAAAGACAAGAAAGGGGATATTAAATATGCAAAAAATATTAAGAATTATAACAATTTACACTTTACTAATAGCAATATTAGGAGCTTTAATATATATATGCCAAGAAAATGTTAATCCGAACATTTCATATGCAGCATCATCAAATACATCAGATATTCAATTAATGGCAAGGGCTATTAATGGAGAAGCAAGAGGTGAGCCGTATGAGGGGCAAGTTGCTGTTGGAGCAGTAATATTAAATAGAGTAAAAAGTTCACAATTTCCAAATACGATTGCAGGTGTAATTTATCAAAAAGGTGCATTTACAGCAGTAGCAGATGGTCAAATAAATCAGTCAATAGACAGTAATTCTACAGTATATAAAGCGGCTAGAGATGCAATGAATGGTTGGGATCCAACAGGCGGATGCATATATTATTTTAATCCAAATACTGCTACAAACAAATGGATTTGGTCAAGACCATTAGTAAAGGTGATAGGAAAACATAGATTTTGTAAGTAAAATTATGAAATAGAAAATGAAAAAAATGAAATAAAATTAAATATAAAATAAAGGTGCCATTAAACCAAAATTTTTAGAAAAAATAAAATAATTAATGGAGAAAGGTAAGTATAATATCTTAAATTTTAAATAATAAGTATTGAGAATAATAAATAATAATAAATGATAATAAATAATAAAAAAATAATAAATAATAATAAATAATAAATATGAAATAGTAAATCTAAAATTTTAGTATATTATACAAGGAAAAATTTTGAATAAATTAGTAGATTGGAAAAACAGATTAAAAAAAGGACATATGTTAAGTGTAATATGTGTATTATTAATAGTAGTTGCCATATTAGGAGCGATTATATACAAAAAACAAAGAGAATATAGACAAGCCTCAGAAAATTCATATAATATGGCATTTTATGAATTAGTAGATTATGTTCAAAACGTGGAAACATATTTAGCAAAATCAATGATATCAACTACTTCTGAACATGGAGCAGAAACCTTAACTAATCTTTGGAGAGAAGCAAACTTAGCCCAAAGTTATCTAAGTATGTTACCAATAGAAAGTCAAGAACTAGAAAATACAGAAAAATTTTTAAATCAAGTAAGTGATTATAGTTACTCATTATCAAGAAAAAACATATATAATGAAAATTTAACAGATGATGAATTAGCTAATTTAGAAGAATTGCATGGATATAGTGTAGAACTAGAAAATACTTTAAATCAACTATCTGAAGATTTAAATAATGGAAGATTCAAATGGGGAGAATTGACTAAAAAAGGGACAGTAGCATTTGCGCAACAAGTGGACAATGTATCAAAAGAGAGTTTTTCAAATTTGGAAGAAAATTTCCATCAATATAGTGGATTGATTTATGATGGCGCTTTTTCAGAACATTTAACAAGTAACGAAAAAAAGGGATTAACCGGAGATGACATTGATGAAGAAAGAGCAAAACAAATAGCACAAGAATTTATAGGAAATGATAATATAAAAGAAATATCAAATTTAGGATTTTCAGAAAATGCCACAATACCAGCATATGATTTTTCAATAAAAAATAACAATGATGAAAATATAAATATTTCAATTTCAAAAAAAGGTGGACATATCATATATATGAACACAAACAGAGAAGTTAGTTCAGAAATAGTTTCAAGTGAAGACGCAAATAAAAAAGGAATAGAATTTTTAGAACAAAAAGGTTTTAAAAGTATGAAAGAAACATATTTTTTAAAACAAGAAGGTGTAATGACAATTAATTATGCATATTCACAAGAAGGAGTAATTGCTTATCCTGATTTAATTAAAGTTAAAGTAGCATTAGACAATGGAGAAGTATTGGGAATAGAAACAACAGGATATTTGAATAACCATACTCAAAGAGATGTAAGTAATATAAAAATTTCAAAAGAAGAAGCTAAGAAAAACTTAAATAAAAATTTAGACATTCAAAGTGAAGGAATGGCAATAATTCCGACAGAGTGGAAAACAGAACTTTTATGTTATGAGTTTAAGGGGAAAGTTGATGAGAGAGAATTTTTAGTATATATTAATGCTGAAAATGGTAGAGAAGAAGATATTTTAATAATAACTAATACTCCTAATGGGACTTTGGCAATGTAAAGTTTGAGCTATATGAAATAAAAAATTGAGATGTACTTGCTCCTTTGGAAGATATTGCTTAAAACGGGAATACACTTTTTTTATTGTATTCCATAGATAAGAAATAATAAGTATATGAATGAATCTTTTGATAATATAAAAGTATAATAATTAAATTATAGTTAAATAATTAATTATTATACTTTTTTATATGTATAAAGTTTTATTTTAATAAAAACTTATAAGAATATTATTCATTTGAAGAGTTTAATAATTGCTAATGTCTTTTATACGTATCCCTAGAAAGCAATTCGGATTTTACAATTTGTCCATTTTGTTTTAATATTCTGTAAGCTTCTGAGTAAATAGCAGAAGATGTTGTGCCAGTAACTCTTGAAGATATTTCCACATCATATTCATTATCACTTCTTAAACCATATATATTGAAAGCCGCAATCCCATTAGAAACACTACAAGTAATTTTTATTGGATAATCTCTAGTATTTTTAAACTTAAAATCAATAGCTCCATAAACTACAGTAGCATCTCTACTAGCAGTTACATAAGAAGGAACAAATTGATGGTTACTTCGAGAAACAATCCCTAAATTTGCATATAATACAGCATTATATAAAGTTGAAGTTATTTGGCAAATTCCTCCACCTAGACCATCTACAACTTTCCCACTAACATAAATAGGAGCTTCTTTATATCCTGCTGCAATAGTTCTTTCTCCTACTACTTGATTATATGAAAAGACTTCTCCGGGCATTAAAACAGTTCCATTAATTTTATTAGCAGCTAATTGTAAATTTGTTGTTCTATCTCTATCTCTTGTAGAATACTTTGTAGAGTATGTAGAAAGTAAATCAGGAAAAGCTTCTCTTCCAATCATATTTGTTGTTACTTTAGGGTATAATACTTTTAAAGGAATTACATATTCATCTTTTTGTTCTTCAAGTATAGATTTTGCTTCATCTAAAGAAATTTTAAAATCCATGCCATTTTCACTAGGAAAAACTGCATAAGGGTCTTGAGTATAATAAGCATCAACAGGTTCTTTATAGATTTCTTCATAAATTTTATCAATATTTATTTTTGAAGGTTGTTCAACTATTGTTGCAATATCTAAAATTCTATCTTTTAAAGTTAAATTTGATAAACCATTTTTTATATAAGAGACCATTTGACTTACATTAACTATATTACCTTCGCTTCCTGGCGTTATAATCAAATTTTTACCTTCGATATAATAGCCACTTTCTTTTACAGTATCAGGTAATTTAGAAGAAATATCTTTTAAAGAAGTTTCTAATTGTTCAATATCTAAACTATAAGAAGGTTCAATATTAGTATGCATAAACATAGTTTTTATTGCTTGAAAGCTATTTTGAAAAACATTTCCATTTTTACCAATTAAATATGCAGAATCAACTGCAGAATCAATATCAAAGCTTAAATTAAGAGATGACAATGGAATCGAAGTCTCATAATCATTATGTTTTAATGCAATATTTTCGGGTAAATTGCTATTTATGTAATTTGAAATTTTTTCTTTAGCTTCAGTTTTTGAAAGATTAGAAACATCAACATTTTTAATAAAAATGCCAGAAACTATATTATCATTATTTGCATTATATACAGTAAAAATACCAAAAGCTATGATTAAGATAATTACGGCAATAAAAACTAAAATTCCGAAAAATTCCCAAAACTCCGAGCATAGTTGTTTTTATATCAATAACATTAGGTAAATTATTTTGATAATTTTGAACAGGTTTAAATTCTTGACCATCGGCAATTTTATTATTATTAGTAGTTACTATAACATTATTATTACTATTATTATCTAAATTTTCTTTTTTATTTTCTGTAACTTTATCTGTATTATTTGATAAATCAACATTTTTTACGCTCATAAAATTCTCCTTCTTTTGATATATCAGAAATATTATATCATAATTTAAAGCAAAATAATACAAAAAACGAAAAAAGTCACAAATTGTCAAAATAATAAAAAGAAAAATGTAAATAATATTAGTGTAGAACAAAAAAGAATAAAATAAAGACTAAATAAAAAAGATATATATTAAATTTAAAGTAAAACAATAAAAAGTAAAAAAAGTATAAAAAATAAAAAGCAAATAATAAAATTAATAAAATAATAAAAGGATAAAAGGATAAAATGATAAATTAATGAAATAATAATAAAAAATAAATGAAAAGAAAAAAGTTCTACAAAATAAAAAATTAAGGAGGACAATATGTCTAAGAATTCAAAGCTAATCTCAGAAAATTTAAGAGAAGAGATAGCAAAAGAACTAGGTGTATATGAACAAGTAAAAAAAGATGGTGGTAGTTGGGGAAATGTATCTTCAAAAGATTGTGGAAATATAGTATCAAAAGCAATAGAAATAGCAAATAGAAGTGTAGAAAATAAATAATTGGAAATTTTGGTGATTTTGGGGTCGGAGACAAAAATCATTTATTTAACTTCAAAGAAAAGAGGGTGTCCTAAAATAGGAACCCTCTAATTAGTGAATTTGAGAAAATAAATGAAAATTAAATAATAATTAAAAATGGAAGTAGAAATTAATAGTTTTTTACTTCTATTTTCATTAAAAGAAATATTTTACTATAATATACTATGTTAACACTATAAGTTATATATAATATCAAATATACAAACAAACTAAAATTCTAATTCTACCAAATTTAAGTTGCAAAATTACAAATAAAGACATATAATTTACAAAGAAAAACAGAAAGGAAAAAATCTAATGAAAGAAATAAAAATAAAAGATATCATAAACCTAACAAAAGGAACTTTAATCCAAGGAAATCCAGAACTAGAATGCATAGAATTCTCAAAAGACACAAGAACAATAAAAGGAGGAGAAATCTACATAGGAATAAAAGGAGAAAATTTTGACGGAAGCAATTTTTGGAAAGAAGCACTAAATCAAGGAGCAGAGGCTGTAATAGTGCAAGATATAAACTTTAAATCAGAAGAACTAAAAGAATTTAAAAATAAAACAATAATAAAAGTAGAAGATACTCTAAAAGCACTATACCAAATAGCAAAATTCAAAAGAGAAGTATACAACATACCAGTAATAGCAATAACAGGAAGTGTAGGAAAAACAAGTACAAAAGACATTGTAGCAAATGTAGTTTCAAAAAAATACAAAACCTTAAAAACAGAAGGAAACAATAACAACAATATAGGTATGCCACTAACAATATTAAAACTAAAAGACCACGAAGCAATGGTATTAGAAATGGGAATGAATCATTTTGGAGAGATAAGTCTACTAACAAATATAGCAAAACCAAATATTTGCATAATAACAAATATAGGAACATCACACATAGGAAATCTAGGCTCAAGAGAAAATATATTAAAAGCAAAATTAGAAATACTAGAAGGAACAAAAAATCCAACTGTTATAATCAACAATGACAATGATTTATTACATAAATGGTATGAAGAAAATAAAGAAAAATATAATATAAAAACATATGGAATAAAAAATCAAAGTGACATCATGGCAAAAAATATCAAATTAAATGAAAATTCAAGCGAATTCAAAGTAATAAATTCTGGAAGAAATAAAGAAATTAATACTACTGTACCAGTCGGAGGAGAACACTTTGTACTAAATAGTTTATGTGCTTTTGCAGTAGGAAAAGAACTAAAAATTGATGAAAAAGACATAACAAATGGAATAGAAAGCTTTGAACTAACTAAAAAAAGAATGGATATTATAAAACTAAAAAACGGAGTAGAAATAATAAATGATGCATATAATGCAAGTTTAGAATCAATGAAAGCAAGTTTAAAATACCTAGGAAATATTAAAGAAAAAAGAAAAATAGCAGTATTAGGAGATATGTTTGAACTAGGAAAATTTTCTAAAGAATTACATAAAAATGTTGGAAGTGAAGTTTTCAAAAATAATATTGACATATTAATATGTAGTGGAAAAAACTCAAAAGAGATAGTAAAACAAGCAAATGAAGAAGGGTTATCCACAGAAAGTATATATTATGTGGAAAACAAAGAAGAAATATTAGAAAAGTTAAAAGAGCTTTGTAAAAATGGAGATATAGTTTTATTTAAAGCATCAAATGGGATGAAATTTTATAAAATAGCAGAAGAATATCAAAAATATGTGGAAGAAAATTAAATGTTAGAAAAATATAAAAAAATTAGATAGTTAATATATATAATTATATAAACTACATAAAAATTATATAAGGTTATTATTTACAAAATAATAATATAAGGAAGTGTTAGAAAATGGAAATCAAATTAGGAATTATATTTGGTGGAATGTCAACAGAAAATGAAGTATCAGTACAATCTGCAAAATCAATAATGAAAGAACTAAATAAAGAAAAATACGAAATTTTTCCAATATATATTTCAAAAGAAGGAACATGGTATAAATATTTAGAAACAAAAGAAAATATTCAGTTTGGTCAAGAAATAAAAAACAAAGAAAAAATAGAAAATATTACAGAAGAACTAAAAAAATTAGATGTAATATTTCCAGTTTTACATGGTCTATATGGAGAAGATGGAACAATACAAGGTCTATTTGAACTACTAGGAGTAAAATATGTTGGCTGTAAAGTATTAGCTTCAAGTATAGGAATGGATAAAGCATATACTAAAATAATATTCGATAGAGCAAATATAAATCAAGCTAAATATGAATATATAAAAGTTGAAAAAGATAATTATATATACATAGACAAAGAATTTAATGAAGAAAAATTAACACTAAATTCAATAATAAAAAGGATAACAACTAATTTAAAATTTCCTATGTTTGTAAAACCATCTAATTCAGGATCAAGTGTAGGAATTAATAAGGCAGAAAACGAAGAAGAATTAAAAGAACACATAAAATATGCAGCAGAATTTGATAATAAAGTGTTGATAGAAGAAGGAATAATCGGAAAAGAAGTTGAATGTGCAGTATTGGGAAACGAAGATGTAATTTCATCAAATGTAGGAGAAATAAAAGCAGCAGATGAATTTTATAGTTTTGATGCTAAATATAAAAATCAAGAGTCAAAAACATTGATACCAGCAGAAATACCAGAAGAGATTTCAAAAGAGATAAGAAAATTAGCAGTAAAAGCATTTAAAGCAATAGATGGAAAAGGCTTATCAAGAGTAGACTTTTTCGTTGAAGATAAAACAAAGAAAATTTATATAAACGAGATAAATACCTTACCGGGATTTACTAATATTAGTATGTATCCTAAATTATTTGAAAGTACAGGAATAAAATATAGTGATTTATTAGATAGATTAATTGAACTATCACTATAAAGTTGATAAGAAATAGGTAATTTGCAAAAAATAAATTAGAAGAATATATGTGTAAAGTAAAATAGTATTCATATAAAAAGGTACATCAAACAGTATTGATTTCAAAAAAGTATGACTTATGTTTGACAAACCTACAGAAAAAATAAAGAAAAGTCCATAAAAATATGGATTTTTTTTTCATTTTATATTATAATGAACATACCTAATTAAGGGAGGATGTCACAAATGGTTTTTAAAGATTATTACAAAATTTTAGAATTAGAAACAAGTAGAGTATCTTTAGAAGAAATAAAAATAGCATATAGAAATGCAGCTAAAAAATATCATCCAGATGTAAATGTCGGAGATAGTTTGGCAGAAGAAAGAATAAAAGATATAAATGAAGCATATACCAAATTATCAAATCCATCAACCAAAAGGAAATATGATAGAATTTGGAATGCAAATAATTTTAGAAAAAATACATTTAAGCCTAATGGAAAAGAAACAATAGTAAATATGTTTTTTGGAAAGAATGCTAATGAAGAAAAAGAAATAAAAGAAAAAAATCCACCAATTAAAGGAGAAAATGTAGAAACTGAAATAAAAGCGACAATATATGAAGCTTTTTATGGGCTAGAAAAGAAAATATCTTTAAGGACAATAGATGGAAGTATGAAGACTTTTTCAGTTTCAATTCCTGAAGGAATAAGAGATGGAGAAAAGATACGATTACTAGGACAAGGTAAACCTGGAAAAAATGGAGCAAAAAACGGAGACTTATTTATAAAAATAAATATACAAAATGACAAAAAATTCAAACTTAAAGGTTATGACCTATATACAGATTTAATGATATCACCATCTGAAGCAGCATTAGGAACAAGAGTAAATGTTGAATCAATAGATGATGAAACTAAAGTGTATATACCTCAAGGAATTGAAAGTGGAGAAAAAATAAGAATACCGGGAAAAGGCTATAAAACGGGAATAGGTACAAGAGGAGATTTAGTTGCTGAAATAAAAATAATGGTACCAAAAAAACTATCAAAGGAAGAAATTGAAATATATAAAAAATTAAATGAAATATCAAATTTTAATCCAAGAAGTACAAATATGTAATTTACATAAATTTTAGCTTGACAAACCTTACAAAATCAAGTAAAATATATATTGTAGGTATTTTATACTAAAGATAAACTATGGATTAAAACATAGAAACGGGGTGTAAATAAAATGATGGAAATGTGGCAAGGAAAACATTTTAGCATAACAGATCCAAAAGGTGTGAGTACAGTAATATACCAAATAAATAAAACAGAGAAAGAATTTTTAAAAGATTCTCCGAGGTATACAGTTCAAAGACTAGATTTTTCAGAAGAAATAACAGGAGAACTAACTAAAAAGACTTTTTATGTAGATAATCCATCAGAAGATGAAGATAATTTAGTAATTTTATCATTTGGAAAAGATAGAGTTGTAGTTAACATGGCTTTACTTGAAGGAAATAAAATTTCTATCAGTAAAAAACCCATGCCATTAAAATTTAATAGTTTATATTCAGAAGAAAAAACAGAATATAAAGATGTTAAATATACACCAAACTTAAAAAGGCCAATTTGTATAATTGACCCTGAAACAACAGAAGAAGTTAAACCAGTGTTATATTATGATGAAAAAACAAATGAAGTAAAAGGAAAATGTAAATTACAACCATATAAATCTTATTTTGCCTTTGAAATTAGAGACAAAAAAGATAATTAAGGAGGAATTTTAAAAATGGGGAGTCCGAGTGCACAGAAAGATGATAATACGAAATTAGAAATTGTTTGTGCAGTAATTCAAGAAGTAATAAAAGAAAATAATAAGCAAGATGAAAAAAAGCAACCAGGAGAATATACTGTAGTTGAAAGTAAGGGAAGAAAAGATGAGGTAGAAGCTCAAATTGCACAATCATTAGAGCAAGTCATACAAGCTGGAGCAATTGATAATGAATGTAAATTTGATTCAAAAACTAATACTATGTTAAGAGTAGTTAATAGTAAAGAAATTGTTGTTAGAGATAAAAATTCATTTAAAAAAGCGTATAAAGAAATGAAAGAAAAAGGAAAAACATATTCAAAAGACAATTCAGATAAAGATTATGGAATAGACGAGAAATAATACAAAAGAGTAGGTGAATAAATAATGAACTACAAGATACAAGGAGCTTTAAAAAGAAATAAAAAATATTTTATAATGTTTGGAATACTATGGATATTTCTTGCCATAGTATTTGTTGTGCCAATTGCATATAGTAAGTTTATGGTAAGTTTAGGAGAAAGTAGAAATGGTTTAGAAGTATTTATAACAACTTTTGGTAACTCTATACAACATCCATTCCAAACTTTTGGTAAAATATTTTCAGAAGGAGCTACTGAAGATTATTTATTAACATTAGCTATATTTACAATTTTTTACTTATTATTCTTTTTTATAGGAATATTTAAATCAGCACCTAAGAATGAATATTCAGATATTGAACATGGTTCAAGTGACTGGAGTCAAGGTGGAGAACAATATCAAATATTAAATAAAAATAAAGGTATTGTATTAGCTGAAGATAATTATTTACCAGTAGATAAAAGAGGAAATGTAAATGTATTAGTTGTAGGACGGATCAGGTTCTGGTAAATCAGCTTCATATTCAATACCTAATGCATATCAGATGTTAGGTTCATATGTATTTACAGATCCAAAAGGAGAATTATATGATAGAACAGCAGGTTTTTTAAAGCAAAATGGTTATGAAATAAAAGTTCTAAACTTAGTAAGGCCTCAGTATAGTGATGGATATAATCCTTTAATGCATATAGCATCAGAATTAGATGTTGATGTTATAGCAAATACAGTAGTAAAAGGACAAAAATCAGAAGGTGGAGGCTCAGATCCATATTGGGATGATATGGCAGAGATGTTGTTAAAAGCTTTAATATATTTTTTAATAGCAACAAGACCTGATGAAGAACAGAACTTAGCAAGTTGTGCAGAACTTGTAAGAGCAGCTAATAATAATGGAGGAAGTAATTTACTTTCAGAATTGATGTCACAATTACCATATGATCATCCAGCAAGAATGAATTATAAATCAATAGAAATAGCTCCAGAGAAAACATATGGATCAATATTAAGTTCTTTACAATCAAAATTAGGTAAATTTGACTCAAAAGAAATAGCAGAACTTACTTCAACAGATACAATTGATTTTGAAGAAATAGGAAGTAAAAAAACAGCCGTATATGTAATTTCATCAGATACTCATACAGCATATGACTTTTTATTAACTATATTTTTCTCTCAAATGATACAACAACTATATGACTTTGCGGATCAAAATGGAGGAAAATTAAAAGTACCAGTATATTTTATATTGGATGAGTTTGCAAATATAGGTAAAATACCGGATTTTGACAAGAAAATATCAACATCAAGAAGTAGAAAAATATCCTTTAGTGTAATATTACAAAATATAGATCAGTTAGAAGCTGTGTATGAAAAATCATATGAAACAATAATGGGAAACTGTGATACACATGTGTTTCTAGGAAGTAACTCATTTAAAACGGTGGAATATTTTTCAAAAGCTTTAGGAGAAAAAACTATTGAAAGAGATAGTATATCTATTAGTAGAGATAAACAAAACTGGGAAACGGGTAAAAGTGTATCAGATCAGGTTATGGCAAGAGCATTAATGACGCCAGATGAACTTAGAAGAATGGATAATGATTTGTGTATAATTTATGAAAAAGGAATAAAACCTGTAAAAGCACAGAAATTCTATTATTTTAAACATCCAATGGCAAAAAAATTAGCAGCATGTGAAATTAGCCATAATGATATTGGAGAAAAAGATAGAGGTGTTTGGAGAAAATATAATCCATATAATCCATATGTTGCAGAAGATGATGAAAAAGAAAAAGTTGATAACTTAAAAGTAGAATCTCTTGACGATTTATTTGATGATGATATTTTTGAAGAGAAAAAAGAAATTAAAAATGATGTAAAGGAAAAAGAGGTTGAAAATAAAAAAACTGATAATAAAGAGGAAAAAGATGAAGCACCAACTGTAGATTTATCAGATTTTGACGAAGCTCCTATATTGCCACAAGAGAATGATGATTTTTATGAATATGATTTACAGAAAGAATTAGAAGCTAAGTTTGATGAGTTATTTGGACCAGTAGATGAAGAATAAATTAAAGTCTTATTGTTAGTTTAATTGCTAATAATGAGGCTTTTAATTTTATTGTTTGTGTATGAAACACCATGAAATTTTTTGTTTTAGCAACAAAAAGTGAAAATACCTTTAATGTTAAAATTCATTTTTAAAAGAAATATGTCGAAATTGATATCTTCTAATATTTTCATTGTACTCATTTTTGATTTTCTTAGAAATTTCTTCTATAATCCGTCTTTTTTCTCTTGGAAACAATATATTTATATTTATCATATCTTAATTTGGCAATTGATGTTTATTGGTAGAATTGAAATTTGTATGATACAAAACAATTGAAAATTTATAAAAACTTGATGCAAATATAAATGTTTGCTTGATTTTTTAATTAAAATATTGTAAGATATTACCAACCTGAAGCTAAGAAAGGTTAGCTCTTTCTAAAGGGCGGAAAGGGGGTTTACGGAGTGAATGCTAACGACATTATTCTTCATTTGATAGATATGGTAATAGCAGAAAAGGAAAAAAACTTTATTCTGCAACAGCAACAACAAAAGAATCAAATGCAAGATGAAAAAGTAAACAAAGACTAAAAGTAGCTATACATAGTCGGATGGAGTAGAGAGTTGCGCTCTGCTCTGTTTTTTGCATAAAAAAAGATGTGTAGTTGCGATACACACCAGTTTACTTCATGAATGCTAACGACTATAAACACATTCATTTTGTAATTAAATAATAACATATTATTTTGAATTTGTCAAACAGTTTTTAAAAATCCAAAATCAATGTATTACTCTATATTATATGCAAAATATATTGAAAAATTAATATAAGTTTTAAAAATTTATTTAAAAAGGCAAATATTTTTTCGCTTTTCGTATTGAAAAAAAATGAAAAGTATAATAAAATATAAAAACGAAAGATTAAAGAGGTAGACAAATAATTTAATATTATTAATATGAATAAAGATATTAAATTGTTTGTATTAGGAAGGAATGATATTAAAAGTGAAATTTATTCATATAGCAGATTTACATTTTGATAGTCCTTTTGTGAATTTATCAGATAGAGAAACTTTTGGTGATTTAAAAAGACTAGAGCAAAGAAAGGTATTTAAAAAGGTAATAGATTATATAAAAGAAAATAATGTGGAGTGTTTATTTATATCTGGCGATTTATATGAACATCAGTATATAAGACAATCTACAATAGAGTATATAAATAATTTGTTTAAAGAGATTCCGGAAACTAAAGTTTTTATATCTCCAGGAAATCATGATCCATTTTTAAAAAATTCATATTATAATAAATTTAATTGGGCTGATAATGTTAAGGTATTTAATTCTAAACTAGAAAAAGTTGAAATGGAAGATACAGATATTTATGGATTTGGATTTAATGATTTTTATTGTACAGATTGTGGAATAGAAAATTTTGAAGTAGATAATAAAGATAAATTAAATATTTTAGTTATGCATAGTACAATAAATGGAGCTAATATTGAAGAAAAACAATACAACTCGATTTCTCAAAAAGTTTTAGAAGAAAAAGGATTTGATTATGTTGCAACTGGACATATTCATAAGTTAGATTATAATACATATGAAAATCAAAGAATAGTATATCCTGGATCAACTATTTCATTAGGATTTGATGAATTAGGTGAGCATGGAATGATTGTTGGTGAAGTTGATAAAAATGCAGTAAATTTGAGTTTTGTACCATTAAATGAAACGGAATTTATAGAGATAGAATTAGATATTACTGATATAATTTCAAAAGAGGAATTAATAGAAAAATTAAATGATTTAGAAATAGATGAAAAATCTTTTGCTAAAATAATATTAGTTGGAAAGAGAAATTTTGAAATAAATAGATATGAATTATATAAAATAATTGATAGTAATAGAATTATAAAGATAAAAGATAAAACAAAAATAAATTATAATTTAGAAAGAATATCTAAAGAAAATACATTAAAGGGAATTTTTGCAAGGGAAATGTTAGAAAGATTAAATAATGAAAATATGAGTGATGAAGAAATTGAAGTAATAGAAAAGTCAATTGAAATTGCATTTGAAGCTTTAGAGTAAAGTGAAAGGAGGAGAAAAAATTTGAAAATAAATAAATTAAAGATAAATTCGTATGGAAAATTAAAAAATAAAGAAATAGAATTTAAAGATAATATAAATATAGTATATGGAAAAAATGAATCTGGAAAATCTACATTATTAAAATTTATTCAAAATACTTTTTATGGTATTTCTAAAAATAAAAGAGGAAAAGAATATTCAGATTTTGATAAATATAGTCCATGGTCAGAAGAAGAATTTTCTGGTAAATTAGAATATGAATTAGACAATAATAAAAAATATGAAATATATAGAGATTTTAAAAAGAAAAATCCTAAAATATTTAATGAAAAAAAAGAAGACATTTCAAAAGAATTCAATATAGATAAAACAAAAGGAAATGAATTTTTTACTGAACAAACAAAAATTGATGAAGATTTATTTTTATCAACGATTTTATCTAATCAACAAGAAGTAAAATTAGAAAAAAGTGAGCAAAATATATTAATTCAAAAAATAGCAAATTTAGTAGGAACAGGAGAAGATAATGTTTCATATAAAAGAGCAATAGACAGAATAAATAGAAGACAATTAGATGAAATTGGAACAGAAAGGTCTAGGGAAAAGCCATTAAATATTTTAAATAGAAAAATTGAATTATTAGAAGAAGAAAAAGAAGAATTAGAAAAATATAAAGACTTAAAATATGAAATAGAAGAAAATAAAAATAATTTAATGGAAGAAATTTCAAATTACGAAAATGAATTTAATTTTATACAAGAAATAAAAAAATTAAATGAAAATGAAAAAATAGAAAAAGAAAAAATAAAAATAAAAGAAGAAATAAAAAATAATAATTTAGAAAAAATAAAAATAAATAAAAATGAAATAAATAAAATAGAAAATGAAAATAAAATAATATTAGAAAAAAATAATAAAAAAATAGAAGAATTAAAAAATAAAAAAAATAAATTAAAAAATAAATTAATAATAATATTTATTTTAATAATAATAATAAATATTATTCAATTTATTTTAATAAAAAATAATATAATTAAATATATTTTTCTTCTTACAGTCCCAACGTTTTTAATTTTTATAATAAATAAATTAAAAAATAAAAATAATAAAATAAAAATAGAAGAAAAAAATAATAAAAAAATAGAAGAAGAAATTAACTTAGAAAAAAATAAATATTTAAATGAAAATAATTTATTAGAAAAAAACGAAAATGAATTAGAAAAAGAATTAAA
>CAUWFY010000002.1:0-27221 GCA_963558115.1 uncultured Clostridia bacterium | reverse complement strand
TACAAGAACACAGTGTTGTATTAATAAGAGGTGGTAGGGTAAAAGACCTTCCAGGAGTTAGATACCATATCATAAGAGGAACATTAGATACAGCAGGTGTTAAAGATAGAATGCAAGCTCGTTCTAAATACGGAGCTAAAAAACCTAAAAAATAAAAAATCGACTAAATCAGGCATCTTGCACAATTTCACTATTGCTTTCAAACTTCAACGTACACTAGTACGTCTTCAGCTTGAAACCAATATCAAAATTGCACAATATACCTAATTTATTCAATTTTTTTGAGATAGGAATTTAGCAAATAAAGTTAGTGCTTGTACTCTTACTAAACTTAAGGTACTTAAATTTAGATAGATTATAAAGCACTATGCGGAAAAGTAAACTAAAGTAAAACTTTTCAGAGTACCGAAATGCTTTTATGAAGCATTAATAATTTAATTAATTTAAGGAGGGAAGAATAGTGCCAAGAAAAGGATATATAGCAAAAAGAGATGTATTACCAGATCCAATGTATAATAGCAAAGTTGTTAGTAAATTAGTAAACAACATAATGTTAGATGGTAAAAAATCAGTTGCTCAAAAAATAGTATATGATGCATTTGACATTATTAAAGAAAAAGAAGGAAAAAATCCTTTAGAAGTTTTTGAAGCAGCTTTAGAAAATGTAATGCCAGTTCTTGAAGTTAAAGCAAGAAGAGTTGGTGGTGCTACATACCAAGTTCCATTAGAAATCAGACCTGAAAGAAGACAAACTTTAGGTTTAAGATGGATAGTATCATATGCTAGAAACAGACATGAAAAAACTATGGCTGAAAAATTAGCAGGAGAATTAATCGATGCTATTAATGGAAATGGTGGAGCATTCAAGAAGAAAGAAGATACACATAGAATGGCTGAAGCTAATAAGGCTTTCGCTCACTATAAATGGTAAAATTTCCATTAAAAGCAATAATCTGCACATTTTTGACATTTACATCAACTTTCGACGTACCATCGTACGCCTTCAACTTGACGTAAATATCAAAAATGCACATCTTATCACTTTTAATGAAAATTTTTAAGAGATTAGAATAGCAATCTGCACATTTTCGATACTTTCATCAACTTTCGACGTACCTTCGTACGCCTTCAACTTGATGTAAGTATCAAAAATGCACATCTTACTATTTTTAATCGAAATTTAAGAAAAAATTAGTATTAAAAGCAATAATCTGCACATTTTCGACATTTACATCAAATTTCGACGTACCCTCGTACGCCTTCAACTTGATGTAAATATCAAAAATGCACATCTTATCACTTTTAATGAAAATTTTTAAAAAGTTTAAAAAATCCGAGAGGGGGAAATTTTGATGGCAGGAAGAGCTTATCCATTAGAGAGAACTAGAAATATCGGTATCATGGCTCATATCGATGCTGGTAAAACTACAACAACAGAAAGAATTTTATTCTATACAGGTAAAGTTCATAAAATAGGAGAAACTCACGAAGGTGCAGCAACAATGGACTGGATGGCACAAGAACAAGAAAGAGGTATAACAATTACTTCAGCTGCTACAACATGTTTCTGGAATAACAATAGAATTAATATTATTGATACTCCTGGACACGTTGACTTTACAGTAGAAGTACAAAGATCTTTAAGAGTTCTTGATGGTGCAGTTACAGTATTAGCTGCTAAAGGTGGAGTTCAACCACAAACAGAAACAGTTTGGAGACAAGCTGATAAATACCAAGTTCCAAGAATGGTATATGTAAATAAAATGGACGTAACAGGAGCAAACTTCTTACTTTGTGTTGACCAATTAAAAAATAGATTAAGAGCAAATGCTGTTCCAATCCAATTACCAATTGGTGCAGAAGATCATTTCTTAGGAATAGTTGACTTAATCAAAATGAAAGCATTTATTCATAAAGATGATTTAGGAAAAGAAATTGAAGAAACAGATATTCCTGAAGATATGAAAGAAATGGCTCAAGAGTACAGAGAAAAGATGATTGAATCTGTTGCTGAACAAGATGAAGAATTAATGATGAAATATTTAGAAGGAGAAGAATTAACAGAAGACGAAATTAAATTAGGTCTTCGTAAAGGAACTCTTGCAAATAAAATAGTTACAGTATGTTGTGGTTCTTCATATAAAAACAAAGGTGTTCAAGAATTATTAAATGCAATCGTAGATTATATGCCATCACCACTTGATATACCTCATATCAAAGGTGTTGATGAAGATGGTAATGAAGTTGAAAGAAAAACATCTGATACAGAACCATTCTCAGCATTAGCATTTAAAATTGCAACAGACCCATTTGTTGGAAAATTATGTTTCTTTAGAGTTTATTCAGGAGTTCTAGAATCTGGTTCAACTGTATTAAACGCAAATAAAGGAAAAAAAGAAAGAATAGGAAGAATTCTACAAATGCACTCAAATCACAGAGAAGACATAGAAAAAGTTTATGCTGGTGATATTGCAGCAGCTGTAGGATTAAAAGAAGTAACAACTGGAGATACATTATGTGATATGAATGCACCAGTTATACTAGAATCAATGGAATTCCCAGAGCCTGTTATTGATATAGCTATTGAGCCAAAAGACAAAGTTGCTCAAGAAAAAATGGGTATTGCTTTAGCAAAATTAGCTGAAGAAGATCCAACATTCAAAACATATACAAACCATGAAACAGGACAAACTATCATTGCTGGTATGGGTGAATTACACTTAGATATCATCGTTGATAGATTAAAAAGAGAATTCAAAGTAGAATGTAATGTAGGTAAACCACAAGTTGCTTACAAAGAAACAATTAGAAATAAAGTTAAAGTTCAAGGAAAATTCATTCGTCAATCTGGTGGTAAAGGACAATATGGTGATGTTTGGTTTGAAATGGAACCATTAGAGCCAGGAAAAGGAATTCAATTTGAAAGCAAAATTGTTGGTGGAGCTGTTCCAAAAGAATATATTAAACCAATTGAACAAGGAATGAGAGAAGCAGCTGAAAGCGGAATCTTAGCTGGATATCCAGTTATAGACTTTAAAGCTACATTAGTAGATGGTTCATACCATGAAGTTGACTCTTCAGAAATGGCATTCAAAATTGCTGCATCTATGGCTTTCAAAGAAGGTTGTAAACAAGCTAAATCAGTTATATTAGAGCCAATCATGAAAGTTGAAATAACAGTTCCAGAAGAATACATGGGAGATGTTATTGGAGATGTAAATTCAAGAAGAGGTAGAATGGAAGGTATGGATGGAAATGATGGAATGCAAGAAATCCATGCATTTATACCACTTTCAGAAATGTTTGGTTATGCAACAGACTTACGTTCAAAAACTCAAGGTAGAGGAACATACTCTATGGAACCATCTCATTATGAAGAAGTTCCAAAATCAGTATTTGAACAAATCGTTGCTTCAAGAGCTAAGAAAGATTAATAAGAAGATTGATAAAATATTAATATTAAAAACACTTTATTATTAATATAGTCTATTATTAGTTAACTTTATAAATTAAAATTTAAAATTGAAGAAAAAAGTTCAAAGTTCAAAAATATATCAATTATTATTAATTATTATTAAAATAAGATTTTTATTAAAAAATTTAATAATAGTAATAATTATAATCAAATTTGCATATTATACATTTTATAGAAAAAGTATTGATTTTTTCTATAAAATGTTATAAAATGCTAATACTAAAAGAATTTAAGTCATTAAATTTAAATTATATAAATTGAGAGGAGACATATAAAGTCTAACTCAAAATAAAAAGGAGGAATTATAAAATGGCAAAAGCAAAATTTGAAAGAACAAAGCCACACGTTAACATTGGTACAATCGGACACGTTGACCATGGTAAAACAACAACAACAGCAGCTATTACAAAATATTTATCATTAATGGGAAGAGCTAACTTCGAAGCATATGATGAAATCGATAGAGCTCCAGAAGAAAGAGAAAGAGGAATCACAATTAACACAGCTCACGTTGAATATGAAACAGACAACAGACACTATGCACACGTTGACTGTCCAGGACACGCTGACTATGTTAAAAACATGATTACAGGTGCTGCTCAAATGGATGGAGCTATATTAGTTGTTTCAGCAGCTGATGGTCCAATGCCTCAAACAAGAGAACACATCTTACTTGCTAGACAAGTTGGAGTTAAATATATCGTTGTTTACTTAAACAAATGTGATATGGTTGATGACCCAGAATTATTAGAATTAGTTGAAATGGAAGTTAGAGATTTATTATCAGAATATGGTTTCCCAGGAGATGATATTCCAGTAGTAAAAGGATCTTCATTACAAGTATTAGAAAGTACATCAACAAATCCAGATGATGAAGTTTACAAACCAATGAAAGAATTAATGGAATATGTTGATAGTTATATACCAACACCAGAAAGACCAATTGACCAACCATTCTTAATGCCAGTTGAAGACGTATTCACAATTACAGGACGTGGAACAGTTGCAACAGGTAGAGTAGAAAGAGGAGAAGTTAAATTACAAGACGAAGTTGAAATCATCGGTCTTACAACAGAAAGAAGAAAAACTGTTGTTACAGGTGTAGAAATGTTCAGAAAATTATTAGACAAAGCTGAAGCTGGAGATAATATCGGAGCATTATTAAGAGGTGTAGATAGAAAAGACATCGAAAGAGGTCAAGTTCTATGTAAACCAGGAACAATAAATCCACATACAAAATTCACATCAGAAGTATACGTTTTAACAAAAGATGAAGGTGGAAGACATACTCCATTCTTCAACGGATACAGACCACAATTCTATTTCAGAACAACAGACGTTACAGGTGTTATTGAATTACCTGCTGGAACAGAAATGGTTATGCCAGGAGATAACGTATCAATGACAATCGAATTAATTACACCTATCGCTATCGAAAAAGGATTAAGATTCGCTATTCGTGAAGGTGGTAGAACAGTTGGTTCAGGAGTTGTAGCTGATATAATTGAATAATATATATAGTGATAGCAAGGGTTACATTATTGTAGTAACCTTGCTATTTTTTAATTGCCTACTTTAATTTTTTGATTCTAATGGACATGATTTTGGGGTCGGAGACAAAAATCATTAATTCTAGAATCTCAATTTCCTATGTATTTAATTTTTTCATTATAATATTTTAATGATTAAGTTTTGTTATAATATATTACTGATATTAAAAAAACACTTTATTTGAAAAGTTAGTGTTATTATTTACAACTATTAGCAGGATTTTTGTCTCCGACCCCAAAATCACCCAAAAATCACGAACCAAAAATCACCGAAATCATTAAAGTTAATTCAAAAAATACTTGCTTTTTTAAGAAAAGAATAATAAAATAGTAATGTTCATATATAATATATAAAAGCGATATGGAGGAATTTAAAGTGAAAATTTTATTAGATGCTATGGGAGGAGATAATGCACCTGATGCAAATATTAAAGGGGCGTTAAATGCTATAAATAAAATAAAAGCAGAAATTATTCTAATAGGTAAAGAAGAAATAATTAGAGAAAAAGTAAAAGAATTTACAGGAAAAGAACTAGAAAAAGTTTCTGATAGATTAAAGATAAGAAATGCTACTGAGACTATAGAAATGACAGATACGCCAACTGTTGCAATTAAGCATAAAAAAGATTCTTCAATGGTTGTAGGTTTTAAAATGCTTAAAGAGGGAGAAGGAGACGTTTTTATCTCAGCAGGAAATTCAGGAGCATTATTAACAGGAGCAACACTTTTAGTAGGAAGAATAAAAGGAATAGATAGACCAGCATTAGCAGGGATATTACCAGCATATAAAAGTCAATTATTGCTAATAGATGCAGGGTCTAATACAAATTGTAAACCAATAAATCTTTTACAATTTGCACAAATGTCAAGTATTTATTTGAAAAATACATATGGAATTGAAAGACCTACGATAGGACTATTAAATATAGGAACAGAAGAAACAAAAGGAAATGAATTAGTAAAAGAAAGTTTTAAATTATTGAAAGAAAAATCAGAAGAATTAGATATAAATTTTGTAGGTAATGTTGAAGGAAGAGATGCTTTTTCTGGAAAAATAAATGCTATAGTAACAGATGGCTTTACTGGAAATGTATTTTTAAAAACAACAGAAGGATTAGGAAAATTTGTAAAGAGATCATTAACTGAAAGCTTTACAAAGAATTTACTATCAAAAATATTATCAATTCCTGCACTTCCAGCAATTAAGAGATTTAGTAAAGTAATGGATTATAAATCCTATGGTGGTGCCTTATTTTTAGGTGTAAAAAAACCTGTTGTTAAAGCACATGGAAGTAGTGATAGTTTACTATTTGAATATACATTAATACAAGCAGAAAAATTCGTAGAAAATAAAGCTGTTGATAAAATGATAGAAGAATTTGAGAAACAAAGAAATAAAGAAGAGATTAACAAAGGTTAATATGATAATATAATTAAAAATTAAATCATTTTAAATACAAAATAAAACAAAAAATTAAATTTATAAGTATTTCATAAATTAAATATAATTATATTATATGACATATAAATATGACTTAACAGTACAAATATAAAATATTTTAATAATTTACTTGACAAAATAGTAATCATATAATATAAATGAACATATATATGAAAGAAATCGAATGAATATATCATTTGTTACTTTATGTAAATTCAAGTATTTGTTTATTAATTTAAGTAATGAATAAACCAAATGAATATATCATTTATAAACTTGAGAGGAGGTGAACTCGAAAAATGAGTTCAGAAGAAGTTTTAGAAAAAGTAAAAGGAATAATTGTTGAACAATTAGGTGTAGCTGATACAGCTGTAACAATGGAAGCATCTTTTATAGATGACTTAGGAGCTGATTCACTAGATATAGTTGAATTAGTTATGGCATTAGAAGAAGAATTTGATATAGAAATTCCAGATAGTGATGCAGAAAAAGTTGTAACAGTAGGAGATGTAGTTGACTACATAAAAGAAAATGTAAAATAGAAAAAATGGATTAAAGAAATAAGCTTCTTTAATCCATTTTTTAAGTTATAGGAAAAAAATTTAACAATATTATATAATAAAATTTGTTTTCTACTTTTTATTAAAGATTATATGATATTTGTGTCAAGATATTTATTTTGATATATTAGCATTTAACTTTAGATTATACGTAAAATATAACTAAAAAATGTTCTTAAAATTTATATATTTACAATAATCACTAAAAAATATTTTTAAATAATTTATAATATTTTTTTTCTCTATAGAATTTCTACTACAAATGTCTAAAGAATAAATAACTTCGTCATTTATCATAACAGTCAAACCTCCAATTTTTTCATTTTCTAAAACAGGAGCAATCAAATTTTTAGTGCAATTTATAGAAATACTTATTTTATTTTTATCATCTATATTTATAGGAATTTGACTATGATTTAATTGAGGACAAGATAAAGTTAAATTATTACTAATACCTTTATATACATCAAAATAATCAGTATTGCTTTCAATCCATTTATTAAATTCATCTTTAATTATTTTATTGATATTAACATATGTAAAATTATTTAATGAATAATTCAAAAGTTTAATACTATCTTGAGTTCTGAATTTTTTAGTATCAGCTCCCAAAACTACACAAATAAAATCTTTATTATCCCTTTTACAAGCTGTTACTAAACAACGATTAGCACCATTAGTAAATCCTGTTTTAACACCATAAACACCATCAAAATTTCCCAATAATTCATTTGTATTATAAAGTTCTTTTGGATATCCATTTATAGTTATAATAAAATTTTTAGCTCCAACTATTTTTGCAAAGGTTTTATTATTCAAGGCATAATTTGTTAATAATGCCAATTCATATGCAGTTGTATAATGTTCATCTTGATCTAAACCATGAGGAGTAACAAAATGAGTATTTGTTAAATTCAATTCTAATGCTTTTTGATTCATTAATTTAGAAAAGTTTTCAATAGAGCCTGAAGCATATTCTGCTAGGGCAACTGCAGCATCATTTCCTGAACGTAACATTAAACCATATAATAAATCATTAACTGTTATTTTATCTCCTGCTTTTAATCCCAGCCTTGAGCCACCAGTATTACCTGCTTTTTTACTTATTATTATTGTATCATTTAGATTATAATTTTCAATAATTACTATTGCAGTCATTATTTTGGTAGTAGAAGCCATTTTCTTTTTGGAATATTCGTTTTTTCCAATTAAAACTGTATTAGTTTTCCTATCTATTACAACATATGCTCTAGAATTTATACTAGGAATTTCTTGTGTAGGATTAGAACTTTCAATATAATCATTACTATTTTGATATGCTGAAATATCAAAAGCTTCTTCTTGCAATGGAATGTCATCAGCAAATGAATTTGTAAATATAAAAACAATGAAAATAAATATAATAAAAGTTTTTAATAAAATTTTTTTTCTTATCATAAAAAATACCTCTTGTATATAATATAAAATAATTTGATTAAGTATGATAAGTTTTTTAAATATAGTGTGGAAAATTTTAGATATTATTCTAACCTTAAAGAATAAAAAAGGAAATACGTAAAAAAATTAATTTACATAAACACTTGATTTTGACTTATAAATGTAATATAATTGTAATGTACGGAAAAAATAACTACAAGAGCTGAAACTTATTAATCCGTAGGTATTGTAAATGTGAAAAAATTATTACAAAAAAAACAAAAATATATGTATTGACTAAATAAAAAAATAGTGTAAAATATATTATATAAATAATAAGGAGTATGAGTTATGAAATTGAAAAGATTTTTATTAATAATTCTATCATTATTGATAGTGGCAATAACTATATTATTTCCAAATATTACTAAAGCAATGACACTTAACCCACCATTATATTTTGGAATAACAGAATTAAGAACATTATCAACACCAAATTTAGGATATGCAATAGGAGATCCAAATACAAATGGTGTAACAGGTTCAGCCGCCAAGATTTGGAATATTATGCAATACAGTAGTAGTAATTTTACTGATCCTAAAGAGGTAAATGTATATTGTATAAAAGCAGGAGTAGGATTTAGTGATGTCAAAAAGAATGCAGAATATAATTTAAGCTTTAATATGTATACAGAAAGAGAAGAAATAGCAAAGCAAAATGATGTATTAAATAAACTTGTTAATGGAGGACATTATAATAATCTTTTAGCTATTGCTGATATTATATATTTACCAGGAGTTTCAACAGAAAATGAAAAAAATGCATTATTAGAGAAGGCTGGAATATATAAAGATGCTTGGGATTTTGAATTATCAGATGATGAAATAAAAGCAATTCAACAAGCAGCTATATGGTATTTTACTAATTATGGAGAAGAAAATAATAAATATGATAAATATAACAATACTTCTTGGTTATGGTACACAGAAGATGGAAGTACATATAAAAACTTTAGTGCATATAATCCAACAAATACACTACCAAATGCTAGTGCAGGTTTTCAAAAACAACAACAATCAGAATTATTATATAAATATTTAATAGATACAGCAAATAAAAATGCCAATAATTATGCAGCTACAAATGGTAATTATAAAACACAATTAACATTATATGCATCAAGCAAAAACAATCAAGAGCAACCATTAATGAAAATAGAAAGAAAGCCACAAGAATTTGATTTAGCCTTAAGAAAATATATAACAAAAATAAATGGAGTAAATGTTACAAATTCTAGAGTACCAGTAATAGATGAAAAAACTTTAGAAAATGGAACAACAGCAACATATAAACATAGAAAAGATCCAATAGAAGTAAAAAAAGATGCAGTAGTTACATATAATTTAACTATATATAATGAAGGCGAAGTTGATGGAAGAGCAACAAAAATAGTTGATCAATTACCAGCAGGGCTAAAATATTCAAAAATAAACACACAAGGTTATGATGTAGATTATAATCAAGAAACAAATATATTGACACTTACAAAGAAACAAGATAATAAACAAAATTTAAAAGCATATACTAAAGGAAAAATAGACTCTGAAACTATTGAAATAGAAGCAGTAGTTACAACAGAGGAAGATAATAAAGTTTTAACAAATGTAGCATATATAACAGAAGAAGTAGATGTAAATGGTACAGTAATAACAGACCAAGTGGGAGCAGATAGAGATTCAGAACCTTCAACAATTCCAAATGTAAATAAAGATAATATGGATAATTATAAAGGAAATTCTCAAAACAAAACAGAATTGTCAGATTCAAATTATTTTTATGAAGGTGAACAAGATGATGATGATTTTGAAAAATTAATAGTAAAAACAGAACCAATCATTGAAAAGAAGGACTTTGACTTAAAACTTGTTAAAAGAATAGTAGAAGTAAATGGAAAAAATGTTAAAGAAAGAATACAAGGTGTAGATATAGCTAAACTAGCAAATGGAACTGCAACAACAGCAGATTATCAATTAAACAAAGAGCCAGTTTCAGTAAAAACAGGTGATTTAGTAAAATATACTTTAAGAATATATAATGAAGGTGAAATTGATGGATATGCTTCTCAAATAACAGAAGATATCCCAGAAGGATTGGAATTCTTAGGAGCAACTATTGATAAAGATATGGAGCCTATAACTGATAAAGAGGAATTAGTAGCGGTAGAATATAATACAAAAATGGGATGGACATATGTTAAAGGAGATTCTTCTAAAATTACAACAGACTATTTAGCGAAAGGAAAAGGAGAAGAAATAACAACCAAAGGAGCAAATCTAATAAAATCTTTTGATCCATCTAAACCATATAGTGATGAAAAAAACAATAAAAACCCAGATTATAGAGAAGTTTCAGTAATATTAAAAGTTGTTGCAACAGATCCAAGTATTGGTATTATAAGAAATGAAGCAGCAATTACAAATGATTCAGACAGCGAAGGAAATCCTGTAGAAGATAGAGATTCAAAACCAGAAGAATGGGTAAAATATGAAGATGACGAAGACTATGACAATATAATGTTACAAGAATTTGACTTAGCATTAAGAAAATTTATAACAAATATAGATGGAAAAGATGTAACAACAAGATTACCAGAAGTAAGCTATGATAAAGAAAAAGATAAAATAACATATAATCATCCAAAAGATCCAATGGATGTAGTAACAGGAAATATAGTAACATATACAATAAGAGTATATAATGAAGGAGATATTGACGGATATGCACAATTAGTATCAGATGATATACCAGATGGATTAAAATTCTTGCCAGAAAATGAAACAAATGTAAAATATAGATGGGTAATGTATGATAAAGAAGGAAATGAAACAGAAAAAGTAGAAGAAGCAGAAAAAATAACAACAGATTACTTATCAAAAGAGCAAGAGGAAAAAGAAGGAGAAAATTTATTAAAAGCATTTAACAAAAATGAAGAAATAAGTGAAACAAATCCAGATCATAGAGATATAGAAGTAGCATTTGAAGTAGTAGAGCCAAATGGATCAGATAAAGTAATAATAAATTCAGCACAAATATCAGAAGATAGCGACAAAGAAGGAAACCCAGTAGAAGACAAAGATTCAACACCAGACAAATGGGTAGAAGGAGAAGACGACCAAGATAAAGAATATATAAAACTAAGATATTTTGACTTGGCATTAAGAAAATGGGTAACAGAAGCAATAGTAATAGAAGATGGAAAACAAACAGTCACACAAACAGGACATACACCAGAAATGGATCCAGAGCCAGTGGTAAAAGTAGAATTACATAGAAAAGATATAAATAAAGTAACAGTAAAATTCAGATATTCAATAAGAGTGAGAAATGAAGGAGACATAGCAGGGTATGTAAAAGAAATAACAGACTATATACCAGAAGGACTAAAATTTGTAGCAACAGATAATCCATACTGGAAAGATGAAGGAAACAATATAATATCAACAACACAATTAGAAAACACATTATTAAAACCAGGAGAATCAGCAGATGTAGAAGTATTATTAACTTGGATAAATGGTAAAGATAATATGGGACAAAAAACAAATATAGCAGAAATATCAAAAGACTACAATGATAAAGGAGTACCAGATAGAGACTCAACACCAGACAATAAAAAACCGGGAGAAGACGATATAGATGATGCACCAGTAATATTATCAATAGAGACAGGTAAAGCAATAACATATGTAGGATTAGGATTAACAGTATTAGTAACAATAGCAGGGGGAGTATTCTTAATTAAAAAATATGTAATATAGAATGGTGATTTTTAAGTTGAAGACAAATGATTTTGGGGTCGGAGAAAAAAATCATGAAGTTATAAAGAATAAAAAGTTTCACAATATAGTCTAATTATTATAATTTAGGAAATATATTTGAATTTAAGTATAAAAGCTAGAAACTTTCAACTAGAAATAAGTTGAAGTTCTAGCTTTTAAATTTATTAATAAAATGATTTTTGTCTCCGACCCCAAAATCACCAAGATTATGACTTACAAATGATGGGTGCTCCTTAAGTTATAGAAATTTATTTAAATAATGTTTACTTTTAATTTTAGGTATGATATAATTTTTTGAAGAAAGGTTAGAGGTGAGCATATGAATCAAATATTATCTACAAGTAATTATGATAAGAACAAAAAAAGTGGACCACTAGAGATACATACTATTGTAAGATTTTTTTCTATTATATTAATTATATTTGGAATTGTGATGATTAGTACAGCTTCATATGCAATTTATAAAAATGCAGTAGATAAAAATAATATTCCTACTAAACCTTCTATTACAGAAGAACAAAAAAATAATAAAACAGTATTACTAAAAGTGACACATGATAAAGCAATAGATAAGATTGAATATCATTGGAATGATCAAGATAGTAAAACAATAACAGGAAATGGAAGAAAATATATAGAACAAGAAATAGGAATACCAGGAGGTACTAATAAACTATATGTTTCAGTTATAGATGTTGAAGGGCAAGAAATTTCTAATGAACAAACATATGAGACTGAAGATTTAATTAAAATGGAAATAAATAATGGAAAAGTTAAAGTGATGGCAGAAACAGAAACAGAAATTTCGTATATGACATATAGATGGGACGAAAACCAAGAAGAAAAAATAGATATAAATGCTACAACGATTGAACAAGAAATAGAAATACCAATGGGAGAACATACTTTAACAGTTATTTTAGTAGACAAGAATAATGAAACTATTACTAAAGAACAAAAAGTTAAAGGAGTAGTGAAACCAAAAATACAAGTAAAATTAGATGAGAATAAAGAGAATTTCTTGATAACAATTACAGATGATTCAGGACTAGATAGAGCAGAATTTTTAGTAAATGGAGAAAGTAAAACTATAAAAGCAAAAGAAAATCAAAAAGAAATGAAAATTAAATTACCATTAAAAGATGGTGAGAATATAGTTGAAGTTGTGGCATATAATTTAGATGGAATACAGTCAGATAAAACTAAAGCAAAGAAAACTAAATAAATAATAAGATATTAATTCTCTACATATTTATGTGTAGAGAATTAATTGAAAGGAAATAGATGGCGATACAGATATTAGAATTAGCAACATATTTTATTATATATTCATTTTTAGGTTGGGTTTTAGAAAGTATATTTAGAAGTTTTTGTGAGAAAAAAATAATAAATACAGGATTTCTAAGAGGTCCAATATGTCCTATATATGGATGTGGGGCAATAATAATGATATTATTTTTAAAAAATTTTTCGAATTCTAAAATATTACTTTTTATAATGTCAATAATATTTTTAAGCTTATGGGAATATGTAGTTGGAGTAATATTAGAAAAATTATTTAAAACAAAATATTGGGATTATTCAGACCATAAGTTTAATTATAAAGGTAGAATTTGTTTAACAAATTCAATTGCATGGGGATTTTTAGGAGTATTTTTTATAGATTTTATACATCCTTCTATAGTGAATTTGTTAAAAAATGTAAATATGTTATATTTAAAAATAATAGTTCCAATATTATTAATAATAATTTTAACAGATGCAATAATTAGTATTATTAAAACCAAAAATATAAAAGACACATTAGAAAAAGTTGAAAAATTAAATGAGCAAATAAAAGAAAAACTAGCAGAAATAAAGAAACAAAATCAAGAAAGAAATGCAACATCAGAAAATTTACAATTATTAATTGATAAAATAAATAAAAGAAAAAATAGAGAGTTACGAAGATTATATAAAAGAGTATACAGACTAAAAAAAGCATTTCCAACGATTGATAGTAAAGAAATAAGAGATATATTAAATAAAAAAATAGAGTTCAAAAGTAAGAAGAAAAATGATTAATTAGTGTAAAATAATAATAGGAATATAAACGTAATAAAATTGTATAAACAAAAATAATTTAAACAATGTAATATATTTTAATAAACTACAGGACTAAATAAACAGAAGAATTTAATTTTGAAAATATAGGGTGTGATTAAATGAAACAAGAAATTTATATTATAGATGATGACGATTCATCAATAGTAATATTTAGAGAATTATTTAAGAATGATAATGAATATAAATTTATAAGTGTAAAATCAGAGCAAATCGATATTGCTTTAAAAAATATACCAGCCTTGATAATAATAAACGAAGATGCTATTGAAAGAGATGTTGTAAGCTTATGTAGACAAATAAGAAAAGACGAAGATAATACAATAACACCAGTAATAGTAGTTTCATCTAGAAGTGAAAAAGACCATAGAATGAAAATTTTAAAAGAATCAATAGAATACTATATAAAAAAGCCGGTAGATGAAGAATATTTGTATTATACTGTTAAAAACCTAAATAGACTATTATCAATTAATAGAAGAATAAGTCCTTTAACAGGGTTACCAGGTAATGTACAAATTCATGCAGAACTAAAAAAGAGAATATCTAAAAACGAACCTTTTTCAGTATTATACTTGGACTTGGACAATTTTAAAGCATATAATGATGTTTATGGATTTTTAAAAGGAGATCAAATTATAGAATTTACAGCAGAAGCAATATTAAAGGGAGTTCATGCAAATGTAGAAGAAAGTGCATTTGTTGGACATATTGGAGGAGACGACTTCGTAGCAATAGTACCAACAACAAATTGTGAAAAAATATGTCAAAATATAATAGCTATATTTGACAATCAAGTAAAACAATTTTTTACAGATAGAGACTTAGAAAAAGGATATATTGAAGTAGAAAATAGAAAAGGAATAATTGAACAATTTCCATTAACCTCTATATCAATAGGTGTAGTTGTTGCAGAAAAAAATAGGTTTAGTAATATTCTTGAAATAGGAGAAATAGGAGCACAAGTAAAACACGCAGCAAAATCAGTAATAGGAAGTAGTTATGCGATAGATAGAAGAAATTAAAAATAAGTTTAGAATATTTTACATTAAATAAGAAATAGTAAATTATAATTTTTTAGTTACAAACTAAGATATTTGTAAAAAAATGTGATTTACTATTTTTTTAATTTAGTTAGTAGATAAAGGTTTTACAAATTAACCGCTAGAAATAGTTGATAATTATAATTTTTTTGATTTTGACTACTTATTTCATTCAGAAAGAATTGGTAAGGCTTCCTAATGAGCCTCTCTCACTCAGACCCTTTCATACTTCAAGTACCGTGAGCATTCCTCATTAGAAAGCCTAACCAATTCTAATCTTCATTCCAGTCGAACGTCAAAATCAAAAAAATTATAATTATCAACTATTTCCAGCTTCTCTACAATAAAAAACATTATCCAGTAACTTAATTTTTGATAAATATTAAAAAAGCTATTGACAAACAGCATACCTAGATATACAATGCATATAATATGCATTGTATATCTAGGTATACTTGAATAATAAGGAGGAGATAAAATTGAAAATTAATAAAGAATTGTTAAAAGGAAGTACAACAATGTTAATACTAAATTTATTAAAAGATAATAATATGTATGGTTATGAAATGATTAAAAAATTAAAAGAAAAATCAGAAAATGTATTTGAGTTAAAAGAAGGAACTTTATATCCTATATTACATAGTCTTGAAGAAAACGGTTTTATAGTATCATATTGGGATGAGAGTACAGCTAAAAAGAGAAAATACTATGCTATTACCGAAAAAGGAAAAAAACAATTAAAAGAAAAAAAAGAAGAATGGAAATTATTTAGTAATGGAATCAATCAATTACTAGGAGGTGTTTCATTTGCAAATTAAAGAATATTTAAAATCTATTTGTGAACAAATTAAATATAAGCCAATAAGGGAAGAAATATCTAATGAAATAGAAGCGCATATTATTGATTTAAAACAAGAGTATATAAATGATGGAATTAAAGAAGAAGAGGCAGAGCCAAAAGCAATAAATCAAATGGGAAATGCAGAAGAAATTGGAAAGAAACTGAATCAAATTCATAGACCGAGAGTTGATTTTAAATTAATATTTATTACTATAATATTATTAGGTTTCGGATTTTTAGTATCATTTATAAGAACAAGCCAGTTAGTAACAAATGAAAATGAAGCAAATTCGATGACAAAATATATTTTCTTTTTAATTATAGGTATAGTATTGAGTGTTCCTATATATTTTATAGATTATAGAAAAATACTTAAATACTCTAATATATTATATGGAATAGCAAGTGGAATTATATTATGGACGTTACTCTTTGGTGTAAATGTTAATGGAATACCACATATTTATATATCTCCAACTATAAATTCAATATCACCATACACTATTGCTGTACCACTTTATATTATTTCATTTGTAGGATTTATTAACAATTTAAAACAAGAGAGCAAGATAAAAATATTGCAAAAATATAATATTAATATTAAATTAGTAAAGGTAATTGTTTTGAGTTTGATATCTTTATATCTTCTATTTTTAATACCATCTATTACATCAGTATTTATTTTAAGTTTAACTTATTTAATAATAGGAACAGTAAAAATAATAAAAAGCAAAGAAAATAAGACAAAAAATATATTAATGTTATGGGGAATACCAATAATAATAGGCTTCATTTTAGGAATATATCTACTGGTAGGAGTGCCTTATATAGCAGATAGATTTGAAGTAACATTTAATCCTGAGAGTGATGCAAGTGGAATGGGATGGCTAGGAGTAAATAGAAAAATTATAATAAATTCAGCTCAATTATATGGAGAGGCAGATGATATGAGTACAGCAATAGATTTATTTGATGAAGGAACAGACTTTGCATTTATATCAATTTTGGCACATTATGGTTGGATAGTTGCTATTTTAGTAACAGTATCAATTCTATTATTATCTATGAAATTAATAATTAATGCAATTAAGATAAAAGAAAACTGCGGAAAAAGTTTGATAATCGGAATATCAAGTATGTTCATTTTACAAAGTATATTTAATATATTAATGAATTTAAATTTATGGTTGGAATCAAATTATAATTTACCTTTTGTTTCGTATGGAGGAGTTAATTTAATAATAAATTTGATGTGTCTATCATTAATTTTATCTGTTTATAGAAAAAAGGACTTAATATTTGAGAATAAAGAAAGAAGAGAAAAAGTTTCGTTATAAGAAAAATTTAATAATAGCTTATAAAAAATAGGAATTTAAAATATAATTCCTATTTTTTTAAAATGAAACTTTTTTTATACTATAGAAACTCTTATTAGTATAAAATATGTGCATATTATATGGAGGAAATTATGGAAGAATTAATAAAACAAGCTCAAAAAGGTGACAAAGAAGCATTTACACAGTTAATATATGAAATAAGACAAGATTTATATAAAATTGCTAGATGTCGTTTATCTTGTGAAGATGACATACAAGATGCAGTTCAAGAAACTATGATAGAAACCTTTAAAAATATAAAAAAATTGAAGAAGCAAGAAGCTTATAAAAAATGGATTATAAAAATATTAGTAAATAAATGTAATTATATATATAAGAAAAATAAGAATAGGAATATTTCTTTTGAAAATTTAGAATTAGAAAAAAGATATCCTTTTAATGAAAAGTATAGTGAATTAGAAGAAATAGATTTTTATTTAATTTTAAAAGGGTTAAATTATGATGAAAGAATAGCATTAACTTTATTTTATTTAGAAGATTATTCAATAAAGGAAATATCTAAATTGCTAAAAACAAATGAAAATACTATAAAAACAAGACTAAAAAGAGGAAAAGAAAAAATAAAAATTAAATTTTTGAAAGGAAACGAATAATATGGATGTATTAGATAAGAAAATAAAAAGTGCATTATCAAAAGAAATAGAAGAGCCATATACTTATGAAAGAGCTATTAAAAGAGCCTTATATAAAAAAAGTAAAAATAATATTAAATATTATATAAAAAGAGTAATTATAATTATTATATCAATTCTAAGTACATTAATAGGAAGTTTTGGTGTATATGCAGCAACAGGTGGAAAAATTGAAGGGATACCAGTATTAGATTGGTTAGGAAATAAATTTTCAGAACAATATGAAGAATATAAACAACCAGTGGAAAATCAAGTGGTTGCTTTTGGAGAAACAAGTGTAGAATTAACATCGACAATGTGTAATGAAGGAATTACAATATTAGAATTTGATGTAAAATTAAGTAAAGAAGATTATAATAATCTAAGATTAGGCAAAACAGCATATACAGAAGAATTTTATAATAAAACCAAAGAATACAAAGAATATGCTAAACAAAAAATGATAAAAAGAATTCAAGCCGATAAATATGAAGGACATTTTAGTAATGAAAGTGATAATGAAATTAATGCAATATTAAGTAAAATAGAAGTCACAGAAGAGGAAATAAAGAATTCTAAATATTATCAAGAATATTTAAAAATGACAAAACTATATGACCAACAATTAGAAGAAAGAAAAACGACTGGATTTAAAATAGGATTAGCTTTAAATACAAAACAAAAAGGTGGGATATATAACTATGATAAATTTAATCCTAATACAGAATGGTATGCAAGTATTTATATAGATAATGAACCATATTATGTTAGAAATTGGCAACAAGTTCAAAAAATAAATGATTATGAATATAAAATTTATACTATGTATGCTTTAAGTGATTTAGAATTGAAAGGAAAAGAAAACTTTAAAATTACTTTAAAAGATAATAAATTAGTAAATATGGTTGCTTGGAAAAGTCTAGAAAATAATTGGAGGAATGATTGCCAATGGTTTGCAGAAGATAGAGATAATCAAAAAGATATGTGTTTACCAGAAAAATATATCAAAGATTTGAACTTGAATTTTGAAGTAAATGTGTCTAAAGATACAGTTTTAAAAGATAGTAAGGTAATAGATAAGCCAAAAATAGAATCAAAATTTAGAAATATTACTCAGACTGTTGAAAAAGTAGTAATCTCTCCTATGCAAACAATTGTAAGAATAAATCATTCAGCAAGTAATCAATCCTCTAATGCTTTTGAGAATAAATATGATAATCCAAATATAGAACATTTACCTATAACAAAAGAATATAAGGTATATGATGCAAATGGAAAAGAACTTTCTTGTTTTAGTACAAGCAATAAAAATACATTAATATATAGTGATGGAACTAGAGAAGATTATGATTATCATGATATTCCAAACAAAAAATATTCAAATGCAATATGGGAGAATATAAAATACTTACTTATTGAGAAAACTGATACTGAATATATAAAAATTGTACCAGTAGAAACCATACATAATCCGGTAGATGGTGCAGAAAATATTGGAAGAGAAATTAGTTACGAAATGGAGCCATTGATAATTAATTTAAAATAAAGAATACTAAAATATATTGCTTTTTATAGAATTAATTTAAATGAAAAAATAGTAAAAGTAAAAAGAATTTTATATATTGCAAATGACTGAAAAAAATTGTAAAAATTGCAAATGTGAAAGTTTGCAATTTTTTTATATATTTACATTGATATGATAAGGTTAAAATGATAAAATACAGAAAATAATCAAAGTAGAAGCATAGAAATATAATTATCATGTATTAATTAAAAGAATATAAAAACAAGGAAGTGAGTAAAATATGGAATTAATAGACATTGTAGATGAAAATAATAATTTAACAGGTCAAGTTGAAGAAAGATGGTTAGCATTTGAGAAAGGATTATGGAGAAGAACAGTTTCATGTTGGATTATGAATGAAAAAGGAGAAGTGCTATTACAAAAAAGAGCAGGAGAAAAAAGAAGAAATCCTAATAAATGGGCAAAAACAGGTGGACAAGTGGATAGTGGAGAAACAGTAGAAGAAGCAATATTTAGAGAAGTAAAAGAAGAACTAGGAATAGAAATTCCTAAAGAGCAGATTGAAATTGATAGTGTTTATAAAAGTGATGATAAAAATAGACGATTTGCATATAATTATATATTTGTAGTAGATTACAAACTAGAAGACTATATATTGCAAAAAGAAGAAGTAGCAGAGGTCAAGTATTTTACAATAGAAGAATTAGAAGAAATTAGAAAAAATAATGATTTAAATTATACTTTTTGCAACTGGTCTACTGAAGATTTTAAAAGAGAAATTGATAAGCTAAAAAGCAAAAGAAGAGAAATTTTAGAGGATAGAAATACATATTAAATAAATAAACCTTAAAAGATTTATTTATGAACGATAATTTTAATAGTAATAATATAGTTAAATAATTTGTAATTAAAATAAAACAAAAGCATACTATATAAAGAGATAAAAAAGGAAGAGGTATGCAAATTATGAAAAGAATAGCTATAATATTAGCTACAATAATGATAGGGGTGTTAGTAGGAACGACCCAAACAAATGAAACCAATAGTAATAAAGAAAGAAATATAGGAGATGCAGTACAAGTTAGCACATCACCAGTAACTAGTAAAGTAATAGTATTAGATGCAGGACATGGAAAGCCTGATGAGGGAGCACAAAGCAAAAATGGAATTACAGAAGCAGATATAAATTTAAAAATAACTTTAAAATTAAAAAAATTATTAGAAGAGGCCGGATGCAAAGTTGTATTAACTCGTTCTGATGAGAATGCCATATATGATTTAGATAGTAAAACTTTAAAAGAAAAAAAGATATCAGATATGAGAAATAGAGCAAAAATTGGGAATAATTCATCAGCAGATATATTTCTATCAATTCATTTAAACAAAATAGAACAATCAAAATATTATGGATGGCAGACATTCTATAAAGACGGAAAAGAAGAGAGCAAAAGACTTGCGAAAGCAATTCAAAACGGACTAAATAATTCTATGCAAAAAGAAAATAAAAGAGTAGCAATGAAACTAGATAATAAATATTTAATAAAAAATATACAAATACCAATCTCAATTGTAGAATGTGGTTTTTTATCTAATCCACAAGAAGAAAAAGAATTACAAGATGATGTATATCAAGAAAATTTAGCATTAGGGATTTATAACGGGATTATAGATTACTTTAAAGTGTGAGGTTTATTTCATAATTAATATAAGAAAAATATCGAAGCCACATAAGCAAAGCTATCGAAGCCCTTTTTAAAGGTTACTTTTTGTATACGAAAAAATTTTATATATTGGTCAAAATAAAAAATGATTCTTTTTATAAAATAATAAAAGTAGCAAATATACACAAGAAGAGCTAGTATCACGAGGTAAAGAAATATAAAGTATATAACAATTAATTTTTACTATATTGTTAAAAAATATATTGACAAACAGAACACATAATGTTATATTTACCAATGAAAGGAAAGTGATACTATGAAAATTGATTATACAGTTATAGGAAAAAGAATAAGAAACCAAAGAGAAGTAAAAAAACTAGAAGTCAACAATATAGCTAATTTACTAGATATTTCTAAAGAAACAATAGAGGATTTAGAAAATGGAATAGCCAAAATAAGTTTAGTAAATTTTATTAAAATTTGTGATTTATTAGAAATTTCAGTTTTTGATATATTAAATATTGAAAATAGAGAAATGAGTAATTGCATTGATAAACAGCTATATGAACTAATATTACAATGTAATATCAACAAACAAAAATTAATTTATAATATAGTAAATCTGGCAATAAAAACCCAAATAATCTAAAATTTGACTTTTTATCCTTTTTATAGTATACTAAAAAGGTACTACTTTTTGGAAATATATAAATATTTAAGGAGAAGGATTAAAATGAAAAGTAAAATGAATATAAGAAGCATTATAATTATGTCAGTAATATTACTTCTAAGTATGCTTTTTATAAATATTAGCTTAGCAGCAAATACTGGAACAATCAATGTTGAGACTGCTAATTTAAGAGAAACAGCAGATGCTGAGAGTAAAATTTTAGAACAACTTTCCCTAAATCAAGAAGTTGAAATAGTAGAAGAATCAGGAGACTGGTATAAAGTTAAACATAACAATATAACAGGATATATAAGAAAAGACTTAATTAATACAAAGGAAGAAAAAGTAGAAAATAACGAAGCAACACAAGTAGCAAATCAAGTATCACAAGAAAACACAACAACATCAAATAATAATGTTCAAACTAATGCAGTATTAACTGAAAACAATTTTGAATTAGGAGAATATATTTTAGTTGCAGATACTAAATTAAAATTAGTACCTACAATAAATGCAACAGATGTTGTAGAAGTAAAAAAAGATGAAAAAGTTAATGCAACAGAAATTATCAATGATTGGGTATGTGTAGAAACAAAAACTACAAAAGGTTGGATTAGAAAAGATAAATTACAAAGAGAGCAAAAAGTAGAACAAGTAAAAGAACAAATTCAAGAAGAAAATAAGCAAGTAGAAGAACAAGTAAAAACTAAAACTAAATATATTAATGCAACATCAGTAAATGTAAGAAAAGAGCCAAATACAACAAGTGAAATTATAGCAAATGCTTTACAAAATACAGCAGTAACAGTATCTAAAGAAGAAAACGGATGGAGTAAAGTGACTTTAAATGGAAAAGAAGGTTACATATCATCTTCACTTTTATCAGATACTAAACAAGAAAAAGCAAAAACAAATACAACATCAAGAGGAGCAACTACATCTAGAAAATCAACTAAAACAGAAAGTAATAAAAAGACTAATGTAGCAAGTAATGAAAAAGCAAATGCAACTACACAAAATACATCTTCAACAGGTTCTTCAAAAGGAAGTTCAATAGTTGCAACAGCAAGAAAATATTTAGGATATAAATATGTATATGGTGGTACTTCACCAAGTACAGGATTTGACTGTTCAGGATTTACATCATATATATTTAGACAACATGGAATATCATTAAATAGAACAGCAGCAGGTCAATATAGCAATGGAACATATGTAAGTAGAGCAAACTTACAACCAGGAGATTTAGTAATGTTTGGTTCCCCAATAAATCATGTTGCTATATATATAGGTGGAGGGCAAATAATACATGCATCAACACCATCAACAGGGGTTAGAATAGATTCTTTAAATTCAGGATATTATAGTAGAAACTATACTGGAGCAAGAAGAATTGTAAATTAAAAATATAAACTAAAAACGAGCAATTAGGAGGTAAAAAATAAATAAGATACCATTTTTAATTGCAGTTACAGGATATATAATAGGTATATTATGGGGGCTATACTTTGATTTTAGTATAGTCCTTTTATATATCTTGATAATTGCTATTTTTTTTATAAAAAGAAAAATTACAAAAAAGAAGAAATTTAAAATTACATCAGTTTTGAGATACTTAAAATATTTAAAATTATTTCTAAATAAAAAAACTATTTTTATAATCATCATAATTTCAATTCTATCAAATTCAATTATGTTATATGAAAAATATAGATATTCCAATATATATGAAGAAAAAGAATATACTGTTATAGGAAAAATTGTAAGTAATAAACAGGAAAAGGAATATAAAAATTGTTATAAAATAAAAGTATTAAAAGTACAAGATTTAAATAAAAATGTAAAAAATACATATCTAAATTTATTTGTAGATAAAAAAATCAACTTAGAATATGGGGATATAATTAAATGTAAAGGAGATTTAGAGAAAGGTAAAGAAGCGAGAAATTATAGAGGTTTTGATTATAATACATATTTAAAAACTCAAAAAATTTATGGAATATTCAATTCCATAAAAGTTGAAAAAATATCAAAAGATATAGATATTTTTTCTATTGCTAATAATATTTCCAATAGGGTAGAAGAAAAAATAGATTTACTATTAAATGAAACAGAAGCAAATTTATGTAAGGGATTGATACTAGGAAAAACACAAGAAATTGAAGAAAGTATTAAAGAAAATTTTAGAATAGTTAATATTTCACATATATTAGCAATTTCTGGACTACACGTAACATATATAGTAATGCTAATAACTATAATCTCACAAAGAATAATAGGCAAAAAATATGGTACAGTTTTTGTAATAGTAGTATTAATATTTTATATGTTTTTAGTAGGTTTTACACCTTCAATAGTAAGGGCTTGTATAATGGGAATATTAGTAAATTTAGCCTTTTTAGTTCATAGAAAAAATAATTTTTGGAATTCGCTAGCTTTATCTTTATTGTTAATTTTAATAAACAATCCATATTCAATATTAAATATAGGGCTGCAGCTATCATATCTTGCTACGATAGGAATAGTAAGTTTCAGTAGAAAAATAAGGAAAAAAATTGATAATTTGAAACTTTTAAAAAATAATTTAGTAATTAGAAAAAATAATAAAATACAAACTTTAGTTAATAAAATAAAAGACAATCTTTCTGTTATGTTTTCAGCACAAATTTTAATATTACCAATAATGATATATAATTTTAACATAATTGGAACATATTTTATAATTTCAAATCTCTTAGTGAGTGTGATAATAGGAACAACAATTTTTTTATCAATATTATTAGTAACAAGTTCTTTTATATTTTTTCCTATATCAAAAATTTTTTCACATATATTAACAATATTACTTCAATTATTAATTATTATTTCAAATATTAGTAAATTACCATTTTCAAAAATATATATTCCAACACCTAGTATAGTAAGTATAATTCTTTATTATGTGACGATTTATATACTTAACTTTTTAGATAATGTGTATAGTAAAGAAAGTGACAGTTATTATCGAATACGAAATTTAATAGCGATTTTTAAATATAGAATAAGGAAAAATAGACTTAGGGTAAAGAAAGTAATTATAACTACATTTGTATTAATGATAATTATAAATATAATACCTAAAAATCTCAAAGTTCATTTTATAGATGTTGGACAAGGAGATTCTACATTTATTGTTACACCACATAATAAAACAATTCTAATAGATGGAGGAGGAAGTTTAAACAAAAACTTTGATGTTGGAGAGAAAACGTTAGTGCCATATATATTAGATCGAGGATATACCAAGATAGATTATATATTTGTTTCTCATTTTGATTTTGACCATGTAGGAGGAATATTATCAATTTTAGAAGAATTAAAAGTGGGTAAAATAATTATAGGAAAGCAATTTGAAAATTCAGAAAATTATGAGAAAATGATAAAAATTGCAAGAAAAAAGAAAGTAGAAATTATACAAGTAGATAAAGAAAACGATATTGTTATAGATGAAGTTAAATTCAACATAATTTGGCCTGATAAAGAAAATATAATAAAAGAAAATAGTTTAAATAATAATTCACTTGTAATGAAAATGATATATAAAAATTTTTCAATGCTATTTACTGGAGATATAGAAGAAATTGCAGAAAGAAATATACTAGATATATATAAAGATAATAGTGATATTTTAAAATCAGATGTATTAAAAACTGCTCACCATGGGTCAAAGACTTCATCTATCAATGAATTTTTAAAATTAGTAAAACCTAAAATAGCTCTTATTGGTGTAGGAAAGACAAACACTTTTGGACACCCCAATACTGAAGTTTTAGAAAGACTAGAACGGAATTGGAAGTAAAGTATTTAGAACAGATGAGGATGGAGAAATTACAATGCGAATTAATAAAAAACATCTATTAACAATATATTGTATGATAAATTAAAATAATTGAAATTGTAAACATAATATATTACAGTGACTGAAAAGATAATGTTTTAAAAGATTATTTAAAAATATGAGGATAGTTTTATTTCTCATATTTTTTTATGAAGGAAATATAAAAAATTCTAAAATTATTGAAAATAATAAAAATTTCAAGTGAAAGAAAGCGAAAACGATATAAATGATAAAGAAAAAGTACAAACTGTATAAAATTAGAAATAATTGCAAATAATACTATAAAATATATAAAATAGCTAAATATCTAAAAGTATATGATAAGATTTTTGGATTGGAAATTATTTTTAAAGAAACAAAAGATTGCAGATTTATAGGAGTCTTTTGTGCAAGGCAAGGAAGGAGAGTTAATAATGAAAAGAGCAATTATTATTTTATCAGTTGCATTAGTGATTATAATTTCAGTATGCACGGCGTTTTTAATAAAAGATTTAAATAAAGAAGAGATAGAAGAAAAAGTTGATACAAAAGTATCAGAACTAACTAATGAGCCTGTAACAGATGAATGTGTAGATGAAGCAAATAATTTCGAAGAAATTGAGATAGAAGAAACTAATTCTAATGAAGAGAAAACTTCACCAAATTGTAAATTAACTATGAAAAGATATTATAATGAGTGTGGACATAGTATTGAAGAGTATACTGACTTGAACAATGAACTTGTTAATAAAACAAAAGATGAAATACAGCAGGTATATAGTGCTTGGACAATTGATAAATTTTCAAATGATGAAATTATTATTTCTAGGAGTTTTGATAGTCAATGCGGTGAACATTATATTGTAAGAGATAAAGATGGAAAAGTTGCTGTGTATTTGCTTTCAGGTGATGGTACAGAAACAGAGCTACAGGAAACCGAAATATCAACAGAATTTTTGACTGAAGCTGATAAATTGGAGTTGCAAAATGGGATTAGTGCTAATGGAAGACAAGAATTAAATCAGGTTATTGAAAATTTTGAATAAATATAATTTGGCTGAGTTAGAATATATGCTTAAAACATGCCATAGGAAAACAAGTAATAGATTATTAAAGCAAATAATAAATTATTAAAGTAAATAATTATTATTGCTTTTTTTTAATTGTTTGATATAATGATGATAATGGAAGTTAAAATAAAGGGGGAAAATATTTGAAAATAAGGAAAAGTG
>CAUWFY010000001.1:0-29430 GCA_963558115.1 uncultured Clostridia bacterium | reverse complement strand
ATATGATGTTCTAATCCAGCCATTGAAATAGCTTTGACAATATTATTTACTTGTTCTTGATTTAATTCTAAATATTGTTTTGACGCTATTTTTGCTTTTTCTACTAAATCATCTATCATTTTCTTTACTCTTAATTCCTCGTCAACATTAGTTTCGTTTGGCATAAAAATTCCTCCTTTTCTTTTGTTAGATACATTATATAGTAATCAATAGTTTTGTCAATGGTTTTAAAAATTTATTTTATATACTGTTTTCTTAAATCCGTCATAGTTTTTATAAAAATTTTGTTTTTATATATTTTCTTACAAATATAGATAAATTTAAAAAGTATTATAAATGAACTTTCACTTTAAAGTGATTTATTCATTTATAATACTTTTTTACTTATATACATATTTTTGTGGATTTATATGTTCTCCATTTAATCTTATTTCTAAATGCAAATGTGGACCTGTTGAATTTCCTGTTGAGCCAACTTCTGCTATTATATCTCCTGCTTTTACTTCTTGTCCTTTTTTTACATACATCTTGCTAGTGTGTGCATACCAAGTTTCAACTCCATTTCCATGGTCTACTTTTATTAGTTTTCCATATGAACCACTATAACTTGCATTTGTAACTACACCATCTGCCATTACTTTAATTGGTGTTCCTGTTATTGCTGCAATATCTAATCCTGTATGATTTGACCTTCTTATTCTACTACTTACTCCATATCTTGAAGAAATTGTACCTGTTACTGGTATTGTTGCTAATTTTATTCCATTTATATCTGCTATTGCATTTTTTTCGGCTTCTTGTTCTTCTATTTCTTTTATTGTTTCAGAAACTTTATTTTCTATGTCTAATTTAGCAACTTCTAAATCATTAGTTTTTACTTCCTCACTATTACTTGTATATTTTTCAAGTATACTTAAATTGATATTTTCAGCAATTCCATTAGATTTTATTTCACTTACTAATTCTTCTGCTTCTTTGCTCGTATCAACAGTTTCTACTACATTATTGTTTAATGCTACTTCATAATATTTATATGTTATTATTGCATCTTCTTTTACTTTTTCAATTATTTTATCTTCCTCTGTATTTTCAGTTCTACTTACTAGTTTTAACTCATATATAGGTTGTTCTTTTAAGTCCACTGCCTCTATATTTTTATTACTATCATTTATTATGTCTTCTTCAACACTTTCTTCTAAAGCTAGTTTACTATTTACATATCCTAATTCTTCACCTGATATACTTACTTTATACATTGGTTTATATTTTATTAATATAATCGCTACTACTAAACCAAAAGCTATAATCGTAATGTTAAAATATTTCAAAAACTCTTTTGTATAGATTTTTAGTTTTCTTTTTAAAATATATATTCACTCTCCTTTTAGCGCGACTGTTTTATATTATACTACATATCTTTTCCAAAATCAAATTATGTATACTTTATTTTGGCTGATTTACCATTTATTTTTTTTATTAATTTATAAATTTTCAATTTCATTTTTATTTTTCTCTTTTTATCTCTTTTTTTCTTATTTTTTCTCCTTATTTTATACATGTAAAATAAATATATATTTAATTAGGCTTATAAATTAATATATAGAATAATATATTTTCTATACTTTTATTTTTATTATTATTCTCAATTTGGTCTTTATATAGTTGAATTATCAAAATTATTTATTATTTTGATAATTTCAACTGTCTCTTTTTCTGCATTTATTGGAATACTTTTTTCTTATTCTCTTTAAACTACTTTTATGTAGATTTTTACTTCTTCTAACATTGTTAAACAAAATTTATGTATATTTATGAAAAAAGAAATCCTACTAAAAGTTTATGCTATCAGTCTTAATATTTTCCTTGACTTTTCTTGCTTATTGTTATATAACTTAGATAGTAAAAATAAACTAGAAAGTTGGAAGGTGATTAATTATGGGACTTGATTATACAATAATAGGTCAAAGAATAAGACAAGCAAGACTTGCTAAAAATTATACTCAAGATGAGTTGTCCGAAATATTAGATGTTTCTATAGCTTTTTTAAGTAGAGTTGAAAGAGGTAGCTCACATATAAACTTAAAAAGATTACATCAAATATGCAATTTGTTAGATGTTTCAGAAGGTTATATTTTAAATGGTGCTTCTAGTGACTCTAAAAATTATTTAACACAAGAATTTAATGATTTAATAAAAAGTTGTTCTGCTGATAAGCAAAGATTAATTTATAAAGTTGCTAAAATAATTGCTGAAGCTGAATAAATATTTAGAAGATTATTCATCTTATTATCAGAAATACTTGAATACTTTAGATACTATTCAACATAAAGAAAATCCAATTCAAGTCTATGAATTGGATTCTCTTTTTTAGGTTTCTGAAATTATTTAATTTTAGAACCTAATATTTCCTTTGCTTTATCGGCAAAATTTTGTATTTTTTCATTATGGTAAATTCTCATATCATCTTGTACTTTTCTATATTTTACTTTAACTATCTTTGAGTTTTCAAGATAGATTTCAAATCCCATAAGAATAATACAATTAGTAATTGGATCATATTGTGCCACTAATATATAATCGCCTTTTTCTATTTCTATTTCTTGATTTTGTTTTAGGAAACTAAGTGGAGAAGTATGATAAAATCTCCAAACTTCTGCTATTGAATTATCCCTAGTATGAAAAATCATATGATTTTCCCTTAACTCAATTTCATCTAATTCAAATTTATTTTTTTCAGCTTTATTAGTGGTTATGTTGTTTTGAACTTCTTCCTTTATCTCAGGAAATTTTTTTAAAGAATTACTTAAAGATGTTACATTTATTTTTATTTCTTCAGCTATTTCTGTAACACTATAAGCTCTCTTACTTGCTTTTCTTGCCAGCTCTAAATACTCTCGTTCTATTTTCTCCTTTTCCTTCAACCTATTAGCTTTTATGTTTGCCTTAATTTCTTCATTTGTTTCTGGAAATTTTTTTAAAAAAGTATCTATGTTATGGCTTTCTTCGTGCATTTCTTTTGCTAGTTCTCTGCAATCACATACTCTTTGACTTATTTCTTTAATCCTTTCTATTTTTTCAATATCGCTTTGATTTTCACTTGCTTTTTTCTTTTTTTGTCGATTATAGTCTAAATTAGCTTTAATTTCCTCTTTTTCTTCTGGAAAATTTTGTTCTAACCATTTGCTAATACCTGATACTCCTATTTCTTGTGATAGCTCATTAATGGTAGATACTCTCATACTTATTTTTTTGGCTTTTTCCAATCGTATTAAATTTTCATTTTGTTTCTGTCTCTTTCTTTCATTATCTTTTTCTTCTTTTTTTACTGCTAAATTAGCTCTAATTTCAGCTTTTTCTTCTGGAAAATTTTGTGTTAGCCAACTACTAATATTAGATATCCCTACTTCTTCTGATATCTCTTTAAAAGTAGATACTCTCAAGCTTATTTCTTTGACTATCTCCAATATTATTAAATTTTTATTTTGCTTATGCCTATTGTTTTCATTATCTCCTTTTTTTTGGTTTGCTTTTAAGTTAGCTTCAATTTCAAGCCTTTCTTCTGGAAAATTTTTATCTAACCAATTATTAATACTTGATATGCCCATTCCTTCTGATAGTTCTTTGAAAGTGGATACTACCTTGCTTAAATCTTTAACTTTTTCCAAAGTTATTAAATCTTTTTCTCGTTTTTGTTTCATTTCTTCGTTATCTCTCTTTTCTCTATTTGCTGCGAGATTAGACTTAATTTCATTTTTTTCCTTTGGAAAATATATCGATAAGTTTTCAGATAAATATTTTATTCCTACTCTCGCTGTTAGTTCTTTAAAAGAATATACTTCTTTGCTTATTTCTTTAATTTCTTCCATTTTTTGAGAAATAACTTTGTATTGTTCTTTATTTTCTCTGTTTCTTCTATTAGCTTTTAGATTAGTTTTAATTATGCTTATTTCTTCTGGAAAGTTTTCACAAATCCATTTTTTTGGATTGCTGATTCCTGTTTTTAATTCTAATTCTTTAAAAGAACTACTTTTTTGACTCACAAGTTTTAAATCTTTTAATTTTTGTATATTTTCCTCTTTTTCTCTCTTTTCTCTATTTGCTTTTAATGTTGATTTAATATCATTTCTGTCTTTTGAATAATACATTTCTAACCAAGAAAATAATGTCATACAGGTAATACCTAATTTTTCAGCTAATTCGCTATATGTGTATACTGTTCTACTAACTTCTTTAATCTCCTCTAAACTCCGAAGTTTTCTTGCTTTTGCCATTATAATATGATCCTCCTTTTTTTATTAACCGAAACCTTCTATAAAAGATGTTCCGTTGCTACAGTTTTACATAATATATTATACTATGTTTTCCAACCATTTTCAATATTTTGCTAATTTTCTCTAATTTGTTGCAAATACAACATCACTTTTCTAAAATTATGTGTATTATTTTATTGATAATATTTTTCTACTATGTTATTATATTATCGGTAAAAAATGATAATAATATATATAATTTAAAGGAGGTAAATTATGAAATTTGATCAATGGAATGGATTTGAAAAAGGTGATTGGCAAGATGAAATAAATGTTAGAGATTTCATTCAACACAATTATACACCTTATGAAGGTAATTCTGACTTCTTAGCAAATCCAACTGAAAAAACAAGAAAATTATGGGATGAAGTTTTAGAACTTTACAAAAAAGAAAAAGAAGCTAAAGGTGGAGTTCTAGATATAGATACAAAAACAATATCAACAGTTAATAGTCATGAAGCTGGATATATTGATAAAGATTTAGAAGAAATTGTAGGTCTTCAAACTGATGCACCTTTAAAAAGAGCTATTATGCCTTTTGGTGGTATCAGAATTGTAGAAAAATCATGTGAGGCTTATGATAGAAAAGTTGATGCTGAAGTTGAAGAGATATTCCATAAGTATAGAAGAACTCACAATGACGGTGTTTTCGATGCTTATACTCCTGACATTAGAGCTGCTAGAAGTTCTCATTTAATTACAGGTCTTCCTGATGGTTATGGTAGAGGAAGAATTATAGGAGATTACAGAAGAATTGCTCTTTATGGTGTTGATGTTTTAATCCAAGAAAAGAAAAATGATTTATCTATTTTAGATGTTGACTGTCTATCTGAAGAAGTAATTCGTGAAAGAGAAGAAATTCAAGAACAAATTAGAGCTTTAATGGCTTTAAAAGAAATGGCTTTAAAATATGGATTTGATATTTCTAAACCTGCAACTAATAGTAAAGAAGCTGTTCAATGGTTATATTTTGGATATTTAGGTGCTATTAAAGACCAAAACGGTGCTGCTATGAGTATTGGTAGAACTTCAACATTTTTGGATATTTATTTTGAAAGAGATTTAAAAAATGGAACTATAACAGAAGAAGAAGTTCAAGAAATTATGGACCATTTTGTAATGAAATTAAGACTTGTTCGTTTCTTAAGAACTCCTGAATATAACGAATTATTCAGCGGTGACCCTGTTTGGGTAACTGAAAGTATTGGTGGTATGGGACTTGATGGAAGAACTTTAGTTACTAAAAACTCTTTTAGAGTTCTTCATACTTTAGAAAATCTTGGACCTGCTCCTGAGCCAAACTTAACAGTTTTATGGTCTACAAGATTACCTGATGGATTTAAAAGATATACAACAGAATTATCTATAAAGACATCTTCAATTCAATATGAAAATGATGATTTAATGAGAATTACTTTAGGTGATGATTATGGAATTGCTTGTTGTGTTTCTCCAATGAAAATAGGAAAACAAATGCAATTCTTTGGTGCAAGAGCAAACTTAGCAAAAACTTTATTATATGCTATAAATGGTGGTAGAGATGAAGTTTCAGGAAAACAAATCACTCCAAAATTCGCTCCTATAACTTCTGAATATTTAAATTATGATGAAGTAATGGAAAAATTCAGTCAAATGATGGATTATGTTGCTAAAATATATATTAAAGCACTAAATGCAATTCATTATATGCATGATAAATATTCATATGAAGCAATTGAAATGGCTTTACATGATAAAGATATTTTAAGAACAATGGCATGTGGTATTGCTGGTTTATCAGTTGTAGCTGATTCATTGTCTGCAATTAAATATGCTAAAGTTAAAGTTATAAGAGATGAAACTGGTTTAGCTACTGATTATGAAGTAGAAGGTGATTTTCCTAAATTCGGTAATGATGATGAAAGAGTTGATGAAATAGCTGTTAAAATAGTTAAAATGTTTATGAATAAATTAAGAAGATATCCAACTTATAGAAATTCAAAACATACATTATCAATTCTAACAATAACTTCAAATGTAGTATATGGTAAAAATACTGGAAATACTCCTGATGGAAGACGTGCAGGTGAACCATTTGGTCCTGGTGCAAACCCATTACATGGAAGAGATACTAATGGAGCTTTAGCAGTAATGAACTCTATTGCTAAACTACCTTTTGATTCTTCTGAAGATGGTATATCTTATACATTCTCAATAACTCCTGGAACTCTAGGAAAAGATGAAGAAACAAAAGTAACAAATTTAGTAAATATGTTAGATGGTTATTTCAAACAAACTGGACATCATATAAATGTTAATGTTTTTGATAGAAGTTTATTAGTTGATGCTATGGAACATCCAGAAAAATATCCTCAATTAACTATTAGAGTTTCTGGCTATGCTGTAAACTTTACAAAATTAACTAGAGAACAACAATTAGATGTAATAAATAGAACAATTCATGAAAGAATTTAATATTTAAGTTTTCACCAAATCGTTTCAGTAGTTTGAATATACGATTTGGTGTTTCCTTTTAAATATTTCTTTTACTATTTATGTAGAATAATTTGTATATACTATTAGATTAAAAGATACTTTCTACTTTTAAATAGCTATTGTTTTTCTTATAATTAAAATTTGATATTTTTATGAAATATTCACTTTTTATAAATCAAAGTAATAATTAAACTATATTAATTATTTACTTTATATATTATAAAGAAAGGAGAATTTCGCATATAAAAAGTGGCTTTGCTACATTTTTCTAGCCGACTTGCATTTGGGGGCTGTATTTAGAAAATCTCAAAAATAATAGCGAAGCTATATAAATAAGAATATTGAGAATTTTTGAAGGTCACTTTTGTTTATTATGCGAGAGTATATTGTGAATAATATAAATTTAGAAAAAAAAGATATAAAATATTTTGCTAAAGTTCATTCAGTTGAATCCTTTGGTGCTGTTGATGGTCCTGGAATTAGGTTTGTACTTTTTTTACAAGGTTGTCATCTTCAATGTAAATACTGTCATAATCGTGACACTTGGGATATGAATGGTGGAGCTTATCGTTCTCTTTCAGATATTTTTGAAAAAATAATGAAATATAAAAATTATATAACCCCTAATGGTGGTGTTACAATTTCTGGTGGAGAGCCTTTGTTACAAGTAAAATTCTTAATTGAGTTATTTAAGAAATTAAAAGCTGAAAATATACATACTTGTATAGATTCTTCCGGAATGGTCGCTTTAACAGATGATATAAAAGAGGTATTATCTTTAACTAATTTAGTTTTACTTGATATAAAGCATATTAATGATGAAAAATGCAAAAGTTTAGTTGGTCATAGTAATAAACTTGAATTAGAATTTGCTAGATATCTAAGTGATAATAATATTCCTGTATGGATTAGACAAGTTCTTATTCCTGGTTATACTGATGATGAATCTGATTTATTAGAATTAAAATCATTTTTAGGTACACTTACTAATGTTCAAAAAGTTGAATTATTGCCTTATCATAGTATGGGTGAATATAAGTGGAAAAAATTAGGTCTAAAATATGATTTAGATGGTATTAAAGATGCTACTAATGATGATATTAATAGAGCTAAAAAAATTCTAGGTATTTAATTTATACTTAGAATTTTTTATTATTTTTATTGAATTTCTTGAAACTATTTCTTTATTAATTTTAATCTATTTCTTTTTTTATTTTAAGCCAATTTTTATTTTTTCTTGCTTTTTACTTTTTTACTGTAAAAAAAAGATTGCAAGTTGTCACTTAGATATTATTTATTATATTCAACACATTTTTTCTCTAATAATGTAAAATTACAAGCTATTGTTTTTAAAAAATTATTTTTATGTTTTGTTACTGCAACATACATTTTATTTGCTCTTTTATATATTTCCTCTTTATTAGAATTTATATATCTATATTCTGCTGATATTAAATCTTTATATTTTTTATCTCGCCTATTATATTCTAATACTGATGTTACATTTAAATTATTTGGAACTGGTATCATAGCTGAAAACTTAATAATTGCTAATGGATTATTTTTTCTATCATACACAAAGAAAAAACTAGGATTGTTTTTGTATTTTTTATAATGTTCTTTATATGAATATAATGGTACAAAATATTCATAATTTGCTATTATTAATACAATTCCTAAATATGGTCTACTATGTCCAATTTCATCTTTATTATAACTTACATGGCTTTCAAATTCACTTAAATATTTAATATAGTTTTTATCAACTGTATAAAATAATAATTCTTCCATTTTTCCTCATTTCTTTATAAAACATAAGGAGTACACTTTTTTCAAATGTACCCCCTATTTTAAAACTGCTTATTTATAAGGCTTAAGCATTACCTAATTTCAAATCAGTTCATTTATAAGGCTTGAACTTTACCTAATTTTAAATCGTTCCTTTTTAGGTAAGAACTTCCTATTAGTAAGCATCAGATTACTCTTCTAGTATATTAATTATACTATGTTTTTATTCGTTATGTCAATAAATTCTCAATATTTTTTCTTAATTTACATATTTAAAAATTTAGATTTTAATTAAAGTCTAGTTGATTATTTTTTATATTTTCTATATTTTTTTAATATTAAAATTACATTCCTAACAATTTTAATTCCACATTTTCCATTCTATATTTTCCATCTATTAACTTAAACTCTACTAATGTTTCTTCTAAAGTTTCTTTATTTTGTCTTAAATCAGTAGTAAAATATAATTTTATTTGTGGTATTTCAACTTGATTTTTTACAATTTCTTTGAAAGTTTCTGCCATATGTTTTTCGTCTTCACAAACTAATATTAATTGTGGCATACTAGAAAATCCTGAATCTCCTAAAACATAATTTTCATAGAAATCTTTATACAATCTCATTCTTTCAACTAGTTTTTTCTCCCAGTCTTGTTCTCTTCTTATTACTTCAAAAACAAATTGAATAGATTTATTGTTTTTTGTTAGTTTAACTGCTCCTCCACTTGCTTTGAATAATTTTCCTGCTGTTTTTGCTGTTATTGCAGGTTTTACTATATAACTATCAAAAGCTTTAACTTTTCTTAAATATGCAATTAAAGTTTGATTTCCTGCTAGTCTTTTCTTTATCATTGGTACAGGTTTTGTGTTGTCTGAAGGTTGCCATTTACAGTCTATTTCTTTTGAATTTAATAAGTATTTTCCCATTTTCTCTAAACAGTAAATTCTATAAATTCCTTTTCCTTCATCTGAAGTAAAATAATATCTTGTTAAAATTTTTGATTTTACTAATTGCTCTAATTTATTATTTAATTTGTCTTGTGATTTTGGGTCAAATCCTTTTATTTCTAGCATTTGATATAGTTGTCTTGATGTAATAAATTCAAATTCATTAACTAAATCTAATATTGCAAAATGAATTTCATTAATATGTCCTATATTTATTTTATGTACGATTTGGTTCATTGACACATAACCATCTTTTCCATCAAAAGTTTTTATTTCTCCTTCTCTTATTGCAAATGGAGATACTTGTGCCTTAATTTCATTATCTTTAACCATTTTTAATCCTCCTTAAATTTAGAAATATCTATTATTTAAAATTTATAAACTTATATTAATTTGTTTAAATCTATATATATTTGTCTTTGGATTTCTTTTTTTAATTATTTATACTTAATTTTACTTTTCTTTTTTCTTTGTCAATTTTTTTTATATGTACATTAACTTCTTGTCCATATTCAAGTCCTTCACTATATTCTGCCATACCAACTAAATTTGGAGTAAGTTCAATAAATATTCCATTTTTATTTTTTTCTGTTTCTCTTACTATTCCTTGAACATCCATTCCTTGAGTAAATTTTTGTACATTTTCTTCCCAAGTTCCTAATATTTCTTTGTACGATAAATTTATTTTACCACTTTCTTTATCTATTGATTTTACCACAACATTTATTTTTTGTCCAATTTTTAGCCTTTCATATGGTGTTTTTATTCTCGCAATTGATAAATCTTCAATATGTGCTAATCCTACTACTCCTCCACCAATTTCTATAAATGCTCCATATGGTTTTATATTTTTTACTATTCCTGTAAGAACTTGTCCAATTTCTAAGTATCTTTGTATTGAATTTATAACTTCTTCTTGAACAGCTTTTCTTGATAAAAGTAATGTATCTTTATTCTCTATTCCTTCAACCTTGAATTGAACATATTTATTTAACTTTCCTACACATAATTTTGTGTCTATATCTTGTCCATCTTTAGTATTTTCAACTTCTGCTTTTGGAATAATTCCTTTAAATCCATTTCCTAAGTTTATATGTAAATTATAGTTTTCATCATAACTTTCTACTTTACCTTGCAATATTTCTTTTGTATCTATATAATCTTTAGCTTCATTTATGCTAGAAATCTTTTTTTCCTCTTCATTCCAACCTTCTGGTATAAATTTAAAAGTTTTCATTATTTTCTCCTTTGTATTTGCATTGTTTTCTTTTGCTTTTTGTTATTATATATTTTTATATGAGTTTTTTCAATGCTTTTAATCAAAATAATTGCTTATTTCTTGCAAGTCTTCAAAATTCTTTTGTCTTAATATTTCATATGTAATTATAGCAACTGAATTAGATAAATTTAATGACCTTAATGTTGGAAGCATTGGTATTCTTATTGTTTTTTTATCTAAATATTTTTCTAATAAATCTTCTGGTAAGCCTTTTGTTTCTTTTCCATATAGTACAAATACTTCTTCCATTTTTGAGTAATCTATATCTGTATATTTTGTTTTTCCTTTTGTTGTTGCAAAAAACATATTATATTCTTCTGGTTTATATTTATTTAAAAATTCTTCTAATGAATTATGTTCTTCTATTTCTAGTTTGTCCCAATAATCTAATCCAGCCCTTTTTATTGACTTGTCATCTATTTTAAAACCTAGTGGATGAACTAAGTGCAATTTAGCTCCTGTTATTGCACACGTTCTTGCAATATTCCCTGTATTTTGTGGTATTTCTGGTTCTACCATTACAATATTTATTTTCATTTTTATATTTCCTTTCAATTAATGCTTTATTTTTTGCCTAACATATTCATATAATATTATTCCTGTTGCTACTGATGCATTTAAACTTTCTGTTTTTCCTAGCATTGGTATTTTCGCTTTTATGTCAGACATATTTTGTATTTTTTCTTCTACTCCATTAGCTTCATTTCCTATTACTATTACCTTTTTATTGTATTTAATGTCATATATACTATTTTCAGTTTGTAATGATGTTACTAAAATTTCAAATTTATGTTTTTTTATTTCTTTTAGTGTTTTTTCTAAATCTTCACATTCTATTATTTTTACTCTAAATATAGCTCCCATTGTTGAACGAACTACTTTTGGATTATAGCTATCAGCTGTTCCTTTTGATACTAATATTTGATTAATTCCTATACTATCTACTGTTCTTAATATAGTTCCTAGATTTCCCGGGTCTTGAATGTCATCTAAGGCTACTATAATATCTTGATTATAATCAATTTCCTCTTCTTTTGAATTGTTTTTTTCTACTATCGCCATTATTCCTTGTGGATTTTTCACATCTGTTAAACTTGTAAATATTTTATTTGTTACATATATACATTCATATTTTGCAATTTCATACATCAGTTCTTGTGGGATATATGAATTTTTTTCACAATCATCACATATAATTATTTGTTTTATTTTTGCATTTTCTTGTATTGCTTCTTGGATTATTTTTATTCCTTCTATTATATATTCATTGTTTAAATCTCTGTATTTTTTCTCTTTTAGTTTTTTTATATTTTTTATTATTTCATTTTCTTTACTTGAAATTACTTGCATCTTTTTCTCCTTTTTTATTATTATACACACTTTTCCTTGTTCTATTTATATATATCATAATTATTATTTTTTATTTATTAAACATCTAACCTTACATTAAATCTATATGTTTTATCTATTGTAGCATTTTTGTTTACATATTTCAACATTTTATTTCTGTTTTAACCTTAACTTATTATTAAATAATATTATTTATTGTAGAGGATCTGGAAATAGGTGATAATTTAAAAAACATTATCCACTAACATAAGATTCTGGAGATACCTGTTTTTATTCAAAAAAATATGCAGGTATTTTCCTACATATTTTATCTCTTTTCGATTTACTATATTTTTCTTATTATACATATAATAGATATAAACTAAATTAAAATACTATATCATTTTTTATTGTATATACAACTACATAAATTTCATCTAAAGTTATCATTGCTATTATTTTTCAATTATATTTTATTCAATTATAATTTTAGAATTACTTGATTTTGTATTTAATAATTCAGTTAATACCTTAGAATTTCCTTTTAATATTAAATTATTAGTGCTATTTATTGAACATCCATTGAAACAAGCTAAATAATTAGTAGGATTAGCATTAATTTCTAAATTTCCTTCCAATATATTACAATTGTAAAAAGTAAATTGCATATCTTCTACATTATCAGATATTTTATTTACTTTTTTCAAATTTTTACACTCTCTAAATGTACTACTCATATTTGTTACACTATCTGGTATATCTGGTGCAATTTCTAATCCTGTAAACTGAAATGCTGATGGCATATCCTTAACAGTATTTGGAATTTCGTTTGGTATTGATATTAAACTAGTACACTTAAAAAAAGTGTGAGATAATGTTGTAGTTTTTTGTGGTATATTTTTTACTTTTTTTAAATTTGTGCACCCCGTAAAAGTAGCACTAAAATTTGTTACAGAATTTGGAATATATGGTGTTTCTAATAAATTCACACAATTTCCAAAAGTATTGATCATTATTTCAACACCATCTGGAATCTCAGGTGCTACACTTATATTCGTTTGACTAAAAGTACTTGTAAGTATTTTAACACTATTAGGTAATTTAGGAATTTCTGATATAGCAGCACAATCCATATATATTCCTTCCATTGTTATAACTCCATTATGAATTTCATTTAATTTTACTAAATTATCACAATTCCAAAAAGTATATCTTAAATTAGTTACTGTAGTTGGTATTTTAGGTTGAATCTTCAATGAAGTACAATTTCTAAAAGTTGCAGCCATAGTTGTTACAGGTTTAAAACTTTTGCCATCTATTGATATATATTGTGGTACTTCTCCTATTATACTTCCATCTTCATTAAATTCTCCTATATAACCTGTTTCCCATCCATCTATTTTTCCTAGGCAATATGTATCATCTTCTAATAAATTATATTTCCATAAATCCATATCTACTGCTTTTCCATCTGTTCCAATTCCTATTACACCATTATTTCTTTCTTCATCTTGACTTTCAGGAGCTTTTACATTTTGCATTGCCGTATTCCAATCTATTCCTGTTTCTACTCCCTTAGAATTAATATTGTAATCCCTTTTACTATCAGCAAAACTAACTGTAAAAGTTCCATCTCCATTATTTCTAGCGATTGCTTTTCCTGCTCCAAACTGATTATCAATTTCATTTTGTAGATTATTCTGATTTATTTTCCCATACACATTATCTTTTATTGTAGCTGCTGTTACTGCTAGTTCAACACCTTCTTTTTCTTCTGCACTATCTGTGCTTTCTTTTGCATTTTGCGCTTGAGTTATTATTCCATTATCTCCTGTTAGCATTGCTATACTTACTCCTGCTAATATTAATAAGACTACGATTGTTATTACTAGTGCTATCAAAGTTATTCCTTTTTCTCTTGTCATTTGTATCCCTCCTTTTTTATTTTCTCATCTTATTTTAGTTAAAATATAACTATTTGTCAATAGTCATTTAGTAACTATTATAAAATATGGTCGAGGTGATATTTGTGTTAAGATTAAAGGATTTACGTGAAGATAAAGATTTAAAACAAGAAGACATTGCCAATTTATTAAATATTTCTCAAACTAATTATAGTAAATATGAGTTAGGCAAAGTCAATATCCCTATTAACTCTTTGAAAGTGTTAGCTTCTTTCTTTAATACAAGTGTTGATTATATACTTGGTCTTACTAATGAAACTAAGCCTTATCCCAAAATTAATAAAAAATGAAATTATCAACAATATTTTTTTTGGATAATTTCATTTTTTTATTATTTTATTTCTATTAATTCATAATTTGAATTCCCAAGTCCTATTTTCTCCCCATGCTCAATTTGGCTTTCCCAATTAGTTTCTGGATGATTAATATGAAAATGGTCATGGCCTTGTACTTTTTTCTCGATATTTTCACCTAATGCACTATTTTGGAATATTTCTTGTTTATTAACTAAATCTGCACATGCTTTATCTAATGCTACTGGGTCAAATGATGCTAACATTCCGATGTTTGGAACAATTGGAGCATCATTCTCTGCATGACAATCACAGTTTGGTGAAACATCACAAATTAAACTAATATGAAATTGTGGTTTTTCTTTTACAACTGCTAATGCATATTCTGCCATTTTTTTATTTAAAATATCAGCTGATTCATCATTTGGAGATTTTATTGCATCAAAATTACATATTCCAATACATCTACCACAACCAACACATTTTGTATGGTCTATTATAGCTTTTCCTTCTTCATTATATGAAATAGCACCATGTGCACATATTTTTATGCATTGCTTACATTTTTTACATTTCTCTAAAATAACTTCTGGTTTTCCACTACTATGCATTTCCATTTTTCCAGCTCTTGAGCCACATCCCATTCCAATATTTTTGATTGCTCCTCCAAAGCCTGTTCCTTCATGACCTTTAAAATGATTTAAAGATATGAAAACATCTGCATCCATAATTGCTCTTCCAATCTTTGCTGTTTTTACATATTCTTGATTAATATCTACATTTGTTTCATCTGTTCCTTTTAATCCATCTGCAATAATTATATGACATCCAGTTGAAAATGGAGTAAATCCATTTAGATATGCAGACTCTAAATGGTCCAAAGCATTTTTTCTTCCTCCTACATATAAAGTATTACAGTCTGTTAAGAAAGGTTTTCCTCCTAATTTTTTTACTAAATCTGCGATAACCTTTGCATAGTTAGGTCTTAAATACGCTAGATTACCTGGTTCTCCAAAATGTAATTTTATTGCTACATATTTATTTTCAAAATTGATATTTTCAATTCCTGCTTTTTTTACTAACTTTTCTAATTTTTGTAGTAAATTATATCCTGGTCTCGCTCTAAAATCTGTGAAATAAACTTTTGATTTTTCCATATAAAATTCCTTCTTCCTATCTTTATTTTATTATTAAGTTATCCTTTTATTTTTTGATTTATTTCCATTTTATCAAGTGTTTTTAAAAATTCTGTTACATCATTTAATATCTTCATTTCATTATTTGTACCAATTTCTAAGGTAATCATTGGTTTAATTCCTGCTGAAAATTTCAACCTATTTCCGTATTCCTTTACAAGTTTTGGTATATCATAAGAAAACTGATTTTCTGCAAATGTTATTAATACTGTTGTTTTTTTGCTTGCAATTTTTGATATTTTTAGTGCTTTTGCTAAATATTTAATTCTTGCAATATCAATCAAATTTTCTAATTCTCCTGGCATATCTCCAAATCTATCTATTATCTCATCTGTTACATTTTGTATATCTTCTTCATTTTTGCATAATGCAATATCTTGATATATTTCTATTTTTTGATTTGAATCTTGTATATATTCTTCTGGTATATAGCTTGTTACATTTAAGTCTATTTGTATATCTACTTCTGGTTTTACTTCTATACCTTGCATTTCTTTTACTACTTCATCTAATAAGTTACAATATGTATCATATCCTACTTGTTCTAAGTGTCCAGATTGTATTTCTCCTAGCAAGCTTCCTGCACCTCTTATTTCTAGGTCTCTCATTGCTATTTTAAATCCTGAACCGAATTCTGTAAATTCTTTTATTGCTTTTAACCTTTTATCTGCAACTTCTGATAACATTTTATCTCTTTTATATGTTATATATGCATATGCTTGCCTGTCTGCTCTTCCTACTCTTCCTCTTATTTGGTATAGTTGAGCTAATCCCATTCTGTCTGCATTTTCTACTATTATTGTATTTGCATTTGGTATATCAATTCCTGATTCTAATATTGTTGTACATACTAATACATTTGATTTTTTCTCAACAAAATCTTCCATTATTTCTTCTATTTCTTTTCCTGACATTCTTCCATGAGCAAATGATACTGTTGCTTCTGGTACTAATCTTGATATATCATCTGCTTTTTTTTGTATGTTTTCAACATTATTAAATATATAAAATACTTGACCATCTCTTTCCAATTCTTTTGTTATTGCTTCTTTTATTACTTCTGAGTCATATTCTAATACATATGTTTGAACAGGTCTTCTGTTTTGAGGTGGTTCGTATATAACTGACATATCTCTTACTCCAACTATTGACATATGTAAAGTTCTAGGAATTGGTGTTGCTGTCATTGTTAAAACATCTACATTGGTTTTATATTGTTTTATTTTTTCTTTATCTTTTACTCCAAATCTTTGCTCTTCATCTACTATTAATAGTCCTAAATCTTTAAACTCAACATCTTTACTTAATAATCTATGTGTCCCTATAACAATATCAACTTCTCCTAATTTTAATTTTTTTATTACTTCTTTTTGATATTTAGGTGTTTTAAACCTGTTTAATATCTCTACTTTTATTGGATATTCTTCCATTCTTTCTTTAAATTCTTGATATTGTTGCTCTGCTAACACTGTTGTAGGTGCTAAATATGCAACTTGTTTTTGATCCATAACTGCTTTAAATGCTGCTCTTATTGCTACTTCTGTTTTTCCATAACCTACATCTCCACATAGTAATCTATCCATAGGTTTTGAATCTTCCATATCTTTTTTTACTTCTTCTATGCATCTTAGTTGGTCATCTGTTTCTTGATATGGAAATTTTGCTTCAAATTCGTTTTGCCATGGTGTATCTTTGCTAAAACTATGTCCTTGTGCCTTTTCTCTTTTGGCATATAATTCTATTAGTTCTTTTGCAACTTCTCTCAAATTCTTTTTTACTTTTGTTTTTGTGTTTTCCCAATCTTTACTTCCTAACTTGTTTATCTTAGGTTGTATTGCATCTCCACCTACATATTTTCTTATTGAGTCCATTTGGTTTGTAGGAACATATAAAATATCATCATTTTGATATTTTACTTTTATATAGTCTTTTGTTGTTCCATCTGCTTTTATCGTATTTACACCTATGTATATTCCTATTCCATAAGTTCTATGTACTACATAGTCACCTATTTTTAGGTCTGCAAATACTACCTTTTCTCCTTCTTTATATGCCTCATGTGATACTTTTTTCTTTCTTTTTTCTCCACTAATTAACTCATTTGCTGAAATTACTAATTGATTTATTTCGAAATTTTCAAATCCTGAACTTAATTTTCCTATTCCTATTGTTACTATTTTTTCTGTAGATTTTACTACTATTGTTTTATCTAGTTTTTCTTCAATATTTGCAATTATTTCTTCTTTTTCTAACGTTTCTTTTAGCTTTTTAGCTTTTTCTTTGCTTTCAACAAGTATGTATATACTTTTTTTATCTAATAGTGCTTTTTTTATTTCTTCAAAAAATCCTTCTATCTCACTTTTATAGTAATTTATTTCTCTGTATTCAAATTTATATTTTTCTGATGTTTTATCTGTTGAAAAATCTTGTTTTTCTAAGTATATTAAATTTCCATGTTTCTTTTCTATTTGATTTTGTATATCTTCGTAGTTATTTATATTGCTTAAAGCTTGTGGAATAAATTTTTCTTTTTCTGTTAATGCGTTTTCTAAATTTTCTATATCATGTTCTATATTTATTGTTCTTTGCTCTATTTTTCTTTCTTCATCTAGTGCTATTATATATTTACCTGAAAAATAATCTATTAGACTTGATGTATTTTCATAAAAGCAATCAAAATATTTGTCAATTTTACTTATATAATTTCCAGCTAATATTTGCTCAATATCTTCTTGCATTATTTCTTCTTGTTTTTCAGTCATTTCTAAATTCTTTATTTTCTTGCAAACTTCTTCAATGTTTTTCTCTAAAATATATTCATGTGCTGGAGTTATTTCTACTTTTTCTAAAGTCTTTATTGACCTTTGGCTTATTATTGCAAAATTTCTTATAGAATCTATTTCATCTCCCCAAAATTCTATTCTTACTCCTATTTTATCATTTAATGAAATGTCTAAGATTCCACCTCTTATACTGAATTGTCCTCTTCCCTCTATTAGGTCACATCTGGTATATCCCAATTTTATTAATTTGTGTTTTATTTCTTCTAAAGAGCATACATCTCCTACTTTAAACTTTAGAACATCTTTGAAGATTGTTTCTTTGCTAGGTAATTTTTGCATTATTGCTTCTATTGTCGTTACTACTATTGGTGTTCTTTTGTCTTTTATTTGATTTAGAGTTTCTATTCTTTCATATGGTAATTCTTTACTTTCTGCTACATAGTCATATGTTACTATTTCTTTTTTTGGAAAGAATATTGCCTTATCTGTAAATACTTTTAGGTTTTCTATTATTTGTTTTGCTTGTATTTCATTATATGTTACTATTGCTATTGGTCTTTTTGAATATTCATTTATGCTCGCTAATAGTTCTAACATTCCCACGCTGGTTAAGCCCGATATTGTTATCGGACTTGTTTTTTCTTCTATTTGTTTTATTAGGTCTACAAATTTTTTTGATTTGCCTAATTCTCCTATTATTGTATTCATTTTTTGTTATCTTTCCTTCCATTTGAAGTATATATTATAGTAAATAATTTCAAAATTTGATATTATCTGTCTTTATATTTTTACTTTATTTCTTTGATTTATTTATTATACTATATTTTTATAAAATTTGAAATAGTTTTTTGTTATTTTTGACTTTTTATGTAAAATATGTTATACTATATTTGTATCTAAAAATTTATATTTTTAAGACCTTGCTATGTTCTTTACGCAAGGCGAAAGGAGACATTATGTTTAAAACAACAGCAACTTGCCCTCTCGGAAACCCTAGCAAATGTAATGGAAAGCAGCAGAAGACTCCTGAGGGAACTGTCAAAAATGTTTGTGCTTTTTGTGAAAAGACTAAAAAGCGTTTGCTGAAGTAATCCTTTCGGAGAGATCTATTTTAGGTCTCTCCTCTTTTTTTATAAAAAATCATATAATTTGTAAGTTATTTTATTTAAAACATTTCTTAAAATAAATTTATTTCCTTTTATTGACTTTTTATGTTAATAATTGTATAATATTTATGTAACTAAGTAATAAGTTTCCAAAAATGGAGGGAACTATATGAAAAGAATAAATGAAATTCAAGCAATTAAACTTATCAACCGAGGGTATTACCCTCAATGTGCTGTTGCTAGAATCCTAAAGCCCATTCGGTCTAAAGCAGAATTAGACCAAATGCAAAGGCTCGCTTCTGTTCAACCTTATACATTATATGGTTGGTCAGAATCTGAAATCTCGCAGTTTAAACGCCTTCCAGAGGACTCCATTTGTGTTTCATTAGATGAAGCATTAGAATTAGTTTTCTCTGGCGAAGAGATTTCGGCAAAAGTATTAGGAGAAAAAACTGTATACAATTTTCATTCTCCTAATACATTACTTGACTTTTACAAAAAAAGTTCAAGTAACGGTCTTCCTATCTTATTTTATTGGGAAGGCTAACGAATTAAGAACTAATAAATTGACAATGTTAATTTATTAGTTCTATTTTAATTTGTTATTTTATCGCCTCATAACTAGCCTATCAAATTTTGAATTTATGTATTTCTGCAATTTTATCATAAACTCTTCTGGTTCTATTTCCTTTTTAGCTACTAAATCCAGTCCCTTTTCCCAACTAGCAGTAAGCTTTGGATTTAACATATCTGGCATTGATTGATTTACTATGTCATAAATTAATTCTCCTTTTTTGGTTGGAGTTACAATTTGTGTTTTTGTATTTATTTCTATATATTTTATTTTTTCTAATTTTTTTATAATTTCTCCTCTTGTTGCACTTGTGCCTATTCCTGCACCTTTTATTTGTTCTCTTAGTTCCTCTTCTTCTATCAATTTACCTGCATTTTCCATTGCTAATATTATCGAGCCAGAATTGTATCTACTTGGTGGCGAAGTTTCTGCCTCTTTTATTTCATAATTTTTTACGTCTATCTCTTGTCCTTTTTTTAGTTTACTTAATATTTCTAAATCGTTTTCCTTGTTATTCTCAGTACTTTCCACATTTTTCTCACTATTTGTGGACTTTTTATTCTCATTTGGTCTTAAAATTTCTAGATATCCTTTATCTACACATACTTTTCCACTTGCTGTGAATGTCTCAGCTTTTTTATTATTTTCATCTGTTTCTACCTCTATTGTCATCTGAATTTTATTATATAGTGCTGGTGGATAAAATATTGCTAAAAATCTTTTTACAATTACTAAATATATATCTTTTTGTAATTGTGGTAAATTGTTATAATTTTCATATCCTTGCCCTGTTGGAATTATTGCATAGTGGTCTGTTATTTTGCTATCATTTACATATTTTGTTTTTGCTAAATTAGTAGAATATTTTTCTTCTGCCATCTTTTTTATATATCCTTGTACTTCTTCATTCTTGAAACCTTTTGCTATTCCATTTAAGTTCTTGGTTATTTCTTTGCTTACTGCTGTTGATAAAACTCTTGCATCTGTTCTTGGGTATGTTACTAATTTTTTTTCATATAAATTTTGTATTATTTCTAATGTTTCATCAGGTTTTATTTTGAATCTTTTTGTGCATTCATTTTGTATTTCTGCTAAGTTAAATAATAATGGTGCATTTTCCTTTTGTTTTGATTTTTTTAATTCTGTTATTTTTGCTTTTTTTCCTGCTAAACTCATTATGAAGTTTTTTGCATCATCTTCTTTTTTGAAGCCTGTTTCATTATATAGTTTAGGAGATTCCCATAACTCTGATTTTTCAGTTACTTTCCAGTCAGCTTTAAAGGATGAATTTTCTTCTCCAAATTCTCCAACTATTTTATAGTATTTTGTTTTTACAAAGTTTCTGATTTCTCTTTCTCTTGAGACAACCATTCCCAATACACAAGTCATTACTCTTCCTACTGAAATTGATGCTTTTTCTTCGTTTATATCTTTTGCTAATCTTCTCCCAAATATTATTGATAATAATCTTGAAAAATTGATTCCTATTAAATAATCTTCTTTTGCTCTTAAATATGCACTATCTGATAAGCTATCATATTCTGATTCATCTTTTGCTTCTCTAATTCCTCTTAAAATTTCTTCTTCTGTTTGTGAATCTATCCATACTCTTTTTATTTTTATTGTTGGATTTGGTTTTGCCATCATAAAAACTAATCTTTGTATGTATTCTCCTTCTCTTCCTGAGTCACCTGCATTATATATTTCTTCAATATCTTCTCTGTGCATTAATTGTTCTATTATATTAAATTGATTTTGTACATTCGGAATTATTTCATATTTCCATTTCTTTGGTATAAATGGTAATGTATCTAATCTCCAAAACTTTAGCTTTTCATCATATTTATCAGGATAACTCATTGTTACTAAATGGCCTACACACCAAGTTATTATCCAGTCATTTGATTCTAAGTATCCATTTTTCCTATTTGTTGTAATTTTTAGTGCCTTCGCAAATTCCATAGCTACTGATGGCTTTTCTGTTATTAATAATTTTTTGCCCAATTTTTATCATCCTTTATACTTTTTTATATATTCATTGGCTTTTATTCTTACTTTTATCATTTTTTCTTTTGTTTCTTTATCTTTAAATTCAAATCTATCTATTATTTTATCTATATATTTTTCTTCTTTTATAATTTTTAGACTTGCTTTATAGTTTATGTCATATATAAATGAGATTATTTTTACTAGATTATCTGCTTTTGTTTCCTTACTACCTCTGCTTTTTATATTTACTTCTTGAAAAAATTGCTTTTCTGTTTCTTCACTAATTGTTGAATTTTCCATTTGATTTTTTTCTTCTAATTTATTCCAAAAAATGTCTGTTGCTTCATATAATATATCAATTTTGTCAGCATCTCTTATTAATTTTGCATATTTTAATTCTTTTTCCTTCAATCCTTCTTGAATTTTATATTTATTGTGATTTTTTATTGCTTTTAATAGTATTTCAATATGCTTTTTATCTTCTATAAATTTTTCTATATGATTATCTTTTTTTAATAGTGTTTCTCCATAGTCTCCATGGTCAAAACTTTCTCTATCAATATATGTTTTACATTTTTCATATTGGTTAAATCTTCCTATATCATGTAATAATCCTATTAGTTTTGCTAAGTTTATTTCTTCTTTATTTAAATTTATTTCTTTTGCAATTTTTTCACAAATCTTCATTACTCTAATTGAATGTAATTGCTTCATTTTTATATTTTCATTTTTTAAATCAAATTTTTGGCTATACAGAATAAATTCTTTCTCTGCTTTTAACATATCTAACATCTTTTTTGCTTAACCTCTCATTTATATAATTTATTGTAGTCCTATAAATATCATCAAATTGCTCTTCTGTTTTTTTACTATTAAAATTAAATCTACTATAAATTTTAGTATAATATTTATTTTCATATATTGTATTTAAACCATATTCATAATTAAAATCATATATAAAAGCAAAATGGCCAATTAATCTATCAGCACATGTTTTCATATTTGGATAAAATATATTTTTATCTTCTATAAATTCTCTATAAATTTCATCTGTAAACACTTCGTCTGACAAATCTTCCTTTTCCCATGCAGCTTTTTTCTCTTCAAAGGTTAGTAAATATATTATATCTGTTTTATCACTATCTCTAATTAGCTTTATGTGTAATTTCTCTTTTTCTGTTATGTTTCTTGTTATATCCTTTTTATCTTTATTATGGTTTAATATCGCTAATTTTATTATTCTATCATATTTATCATCTTCTATAAATTTTCGTATTAGGTTTTCTTTAAATAAAATATCTACACCTAATTTAGCATGGTTTTCACTTAAGTGATCTACAAATGTGTTGTATCTTTTTATTTGTTCGAATCTTCCTATATCATGTAACAATCCTATTAGTTCAGCTAATTTTATATCTTCTTTTTCTAAATTTAAGCTTTCGGCTGTTTTCTTTGCTATATTAGCTGTTCTTTCAATATGAGCTATTTTTAGTTTTACTTTTGGATTATTTATATCATAGTTTTTTATATATTCTTTAAATGCTTTTTTTGCTTTTGTTATATCTATCATCTTTTAACACCTCAATGCAAATTCTAACATTTTTCATCTTTTTATGCAATAGAATTATTGTGAATTTAAAAAGTAAATTTTATTTTTTAAATATCTTTATACTTATTGATTTATTAGCATTTATAGGATTTTTTGAAGCTCTAGTTATTGCTTTATTCCTAATTTTGTTATATAATACAAAAAATATTTTTTGAAAGGGGCTTTTTTATGTCATATAATTTTAAAGAGATAGAAAGAAAATGGCAAAATAAATGGTATAGTGAAGGAACTTTTAATGCAAAAGATGACTATACTATGAGAAAGTGGTATGGCTTAATTGAATTTCCTTATCCTTCAGGACAAGGTCTTCATGTTGGACATCCAAGAAGTTATACTGCATTAGATATTATTGCTAGAAAGAGAAGAATGCAAGGATATAATGTTTTACTTCCTATTGGTTTTGATGCATTTGGTTTACCTGCTGAAAATTATGCAATCAAAACTCATGTTCATCCTAAAATCACTACTGAGCAAAATATTAATCATTTCAGAGAACAATTAAAGTCTCTTGGTTTTTCTTTTGATTGGTCAAGAGAAGTAAATACTACTGATCCAGAATATTATAAATGGACTCAATGGATTTTTATACAACTTTATAAGCATGGATTAGCTTATAAAGCTACAATGCCAATTAACTTCTGTACTGGTTGCAAAGTTGGACTTGCTAATGAAGAAGTTGTAAATGGAGTTTGCGAAAGATGTGGTAGTCCTGTTGTTCAAAAAGAAAAAAGTCAATGGATGTTAAGAATTACTAAATATGCTGAAAGGCTAATTAATGATTTAGATGATGTTGATTTCTTAGATAAAATTAAAGCTCAACAAACTAATTGGATTGGTCGTAGTGAAGGTGCTGAAGTTAATTTTAAAATTTCGGATTCTCAAGAAACTTTAACTGTATATACAACTAGACCAGATACTTTATTTGGAGCTACTTATATGGTGGTTGCACCTGAACATAATATTATTAAAAAGTTAGCTGATAAAATAACTAATATTGATGAAATTGAAAATTATAAGCATTTAGCTTCACTAAAATCTGATTTTGAAAGAGCTGAATTAAATAAAGAAAAAACAGGTTGTGAAATCAAAGGAATTAAAGCTATAAATCCTCTTACTGGTAAAGAAATTCCTATTTGGATTTCTGATTATGTTTTAATTACATATGGTACTGGTGCTATTATGGCTGTTCCTGGACATGACACACGTGACCATGAATTTGCTAAAAAATTTAATTTACCTATCAAGCAAGTTATTAAGCCAATATCTGATGATGTCGTATTTAATATTGAAGAAGAAGCTTTTACTGATGTTGAAACTGGTATTTTAATAAATTCTGATTTCTTAAATGGTTTATCTGTTACAGATGCTAAGAATAAAGTATTAGAATATTTAGAGAAAAATAATATTGGTAAAAAACAAGTTAATTTTAAGTTACGTGATTGGGTATTTTCAAGACAGCGTTATTGGGGTGAACCTATACCTATGGTTCATTGTGATAAATGTGGATGGGTTCCTATCCCTGAAGATGAGTTACCTTTAAGATTGCCTGAAGTTGATGATTACGAGCCTGGAGAAAACGGTGAATCTCCTCTTGCTCGTCATACAGAATGGGTAAGCACTGTTTGTCCTAATTGTGGTGCTAAAGCTACAAGAGAAACTGACACTATGCCTCAATGGGCTGGTTCTTCTTGGTATTATTTAAGATATATGGATGCTCATAATGATTCTGCTTTAGCATCTAAAGAAGCTTTAGAATACTGGTCTCCTGTTGATTGGTATAATGGTGGTATGGAACATACTACTTTACACTTATTATATTCAAGATTTTGGCATAAATTCTTATATGATATAGGCGTAGTCCCAACTAAAGAACCTTATCAAAAGCGTACTTCTCATGGAATGATTTTAGGTTCTAATGGTGAAAAAATGTCTAAGTCTAAAGGTAATGTTGTAAATCCTGATGACATTGTAAATGAATTTGGTGCTGACTCTTTTAGAGTTTATGAAATGTTTATGGGTCCATTTGACCAAACAGCTCCATGGTCTATGGAAAGTATTAGAGGTTGCTCTAAATTTTTAGATAGAGTTTGGAATTTACAAAATATATTAATTGATGGAGATAGTTATTCTCCAAAGTTTGAAAAAATGATGCATAGAGCAATTAAAAAAGTTTCTTCTGATATTGAAGAAATGAAATTTAATACTGTAATATCAACTTTTATGTCTATGGTTAATGAATTTTATAAAGAAAAATCTATTAATAAAGCTGAATTTAAAACATTTTTACAACTTTTAAATCCAGTTGCACCACATATAACTGAAGAACTTTGGCAAACAGTATTAAATGGAGATGAAATGCTTGCTTATATGGAATGGCCTAAATATGATGAGAATAAAACTATTATTGATGAAATTACTTTACCTATTCAATTCAACGGAAAATTAAAGGCTACTGTAAATATTTCTTTAGATGAAGATGAAACTTCTGTTAAAGAAAAAGTACATAATGCAATTTCTTCTAAATTAGAAGGAAAAAATATTATTAAAGAAATTTATGTAAAAAATAAGATTTATAATATAGTAATAAAATAATATTTAAAATAACCTATTGGACTTAAAGCTCTAATAGGTTATTTTTTAACCTGATTATGAAATAATTGCTTGATATAAATTTTTATTTGATTATAAACTTTGAATCTTCTTTTGATGATATTCTAACATTAGTCCATAGTCTCTTTCAACTCTTTCTAGTTTCTTTGAGTTTTCTCTTAATATTTTGCCATGCTCTATTAGTACTTTGCTTTGTTCTCTTAACATTTCGCCATGCTCTATGTATATTTTCTTGATCTGCATATCTAGTTCAAAATACAATTTTTCAAATTTTTTGTCTACAAATTCTATTCTGCTTCGTAAGATTTCTACTTTATTGCTTAGTTTTTTGTCAACTTTGTCTATTTTATCATTTAACATTTCTATTTTGTTGTTTAATTCTTCGTGGACTTTGTCTATTTTATTATTTAGCTCTTCATAAACTTTATCTATTTTGTTATTTAATTCATTATAAACTACATCTATTTTTGCATTTAATTCATCACGAACAATATCAATTTTTTCATCTAGTTTTAAAATCATCTTTTCATGTTCATTTAATTTGTCCATTATCGTAGATAAACCTTTTTCTTGATTATTTACTTTTGATAATATTTCCATAAGCATAGCATCTCTTTGTTCTTGTGTCATAGTTCTTCCTCCTTTCTAACTTGAACTATTAATTCTAATCAGAATTAATGTATGAACATTATATATTTCTAAAGTTTTATTGTCAAGTTTTTTTCATCGTCATTTTTCGACATTTCAATTACTTATCTTCTTTTTTCTTATTTACTGAACTCTTTTTATTATTTTTGTTTGATTTAATTTTTTCTATAACTTAATTCTTTTGTTATTATAAATACCATATATATATCTTTCGTAACCTAAATGTCACATAATTTTAATATTTTTGACATTTATCATTGTTATTTTTATTATATAATATTATTAGATTATTTTAAGGAGTTTTATATGAGCATTAAGTCAGATTTAAAAAAAGATGGAATTGAAGTTATTAAAAAATTAGATACTTTAAAAATAAATTCTATTGCAAAAAATATTGCATCAAAACTTTGTGAAACTTTCCCTGATTATGGTTTAAATGAAAATGAATTATTTATAAAATTATCAAGATTGGATATGTATAAAGCTAAAATGCCTGATGGAATGGCAGAAGCAAATTATTTTTATAAAAATTCTTCTATTTATTTTAATGAACATATCCCAGATGATGATATGGAAGAATTTGCTGTTCATGAGTGCATACATTATTTACAAGAAGTAAAAGATAAAAAAAATTATTTATTAAAAATGGGATTATGTGATTATACTGAATTTAAAATATATGGTCTTGGACTTAATGAAGCATCTGTTCAACTTATGTCTTCTAAAATTATTGGTATTCCCAAGGAATATGTTAAATATTTTGGAATTACTTTTGAAACTACTAGTCCTTCATATTATCCATTAGAATGTTGTTTAGTAAATCAATTAGCCTATTTAGTTGGAGAAGATGTGTTATTTAAAAGTACTTTGAATAGTAATGATAATTTTAAACTTTTATTTGCCGATATAACTTCTAAAAAAACTTTTATGACTATTCAAAATGCTATTGATGATATTCTTTTTGCTGAAGAAGATATTATAAAATTAAACAATAAAATTATAAATTCTGATTCACAAACTAAGAAGGTTGATGATATGGTGAAAAAAATTGATGAATTAAAAAATGAAATAAAATTAACTTTTTTAAGAACTCAAAATCTTATCATTTCAAGTTACTTTGATAGCACTTTTGATAAAATCTCTAATTTAGAAGAGATAGAAATTTATAGAAAAAAACTTTACTCTTTTAAAAATTATTTAGGGTATTGTGATGGATATACATTTTTTAATGATTATTATATTCAGAAAATGGATTTACTTGAAGAAAAGTATAATGCCTTAGAAAATGGAACAGATATTTCTTCACTTAATTTAATTGTAAAAAAAGAAAGTAAACTGTCTTCATTCTTTAAGTATTTAAAAAAGCTAATATTAGGAAATAAATCTAATAATGTTTATAATAAAAATGATGAATTTTAAATACATTAAAATAAGCTATCATATAACTTTATAATATATGATAGCTTATTTTTAATATATAAATTTTATTTTTTCTTACTGTATAATCACTTTTTCTATATAAACTAATATTTATTTTACATATATCTATCGGTAATTTGTAATATACTTTTCTAAATTTTTTCACATATATGGTTAACAATAAATTACTACATATATCAAATATTAATCAACTGAAATTACTTCTTAATTAAATAATTTCATCTATTATGCTTTTTGCAGCTTCTCTTCCTGAATATGCAGCCCAAGCAACAGTTCCTTTGACACCTGCTAAATCTCCTCCTGCATATATTTTTTCTTTTGATGTTCTATATTGTTCATCTATTTTTATATTTCCCCATTTATTTAATTCAAGTCCTAATTCATCTACTATTTCTGATGGTTTTGAACCTAAAGCCATTATAACATAATCCATTTCTATTGTATAATTACTATTTTCTATATTAACTGGAGATAATCTCTCCTCTCCCTCTTTTTTTATCAGTTCTGTTTTTATTAATTCTATCTTTTCTACTGATTTTTCTCCTATTATTTTTACTATATTATTTTTAAATGCAAATTCTATTCCTTCATTCTTTGCTTCTTCTATTTCTTTTCTTTCTGCTGGCATTTGTTCTTCTGCTCTTCTATATATAATTGTTACTTTTTTTGCACCTAGTTTTTTTATTGTTCTTGCACAATCTATTGCAACATTTCCGCCTCCAATTATTGCAATATTTTTATTTTTATAATTAGGATGCAAATTATATTCTAATAGTTCATTTCCACCATATACTCCATTTAGCTCTTCTCCTTCAACTCCCATTTTAGTTGATTTATTAGCTCCAATACTTAAAAATATTGCATCATATTCTTTTTCTAGTTCTTCTAGTTTTAAATTTCTGCCTAATTCTTTTTCATATTCTACTTTTATTCCTAATTCTAGTATTTGTTTTACTACCTCTTCTACTCTATTCTTTTCTAATCTGAATTCAGGAATTCCAAATACTAATAATCCGCCTAAATATTTATATTTTTCATATATAGTAACATCTATAGCTTCTTTTGCCAAAAATGCTGCACATGTTATCCC